>NZ_JBFAVD010000012.1:0-234445 GCF_040679615.1 Streptomyces sp. NPDC052225
AGACGGCAACGCTCGCGATCCCGGCGTCCCGGCACGCCCGGGCCACGCGGACAGCGATTTCGCCACGGTTGGCGATGAGCACCTTGCGCACGATGTCTCACTTCTGCTCAAAGTCGGAAGGGTTACGGCCGCTCCGGCCCCGGTCACCACGCGTACGCCTCGGGCGCCGGCTTGGCCCCGTTCGGGCCGGGCGGCGGGAACAGCTGGTCCAGCTTCGCCAGGATCGCGTCGTCGAGCCGGATCGTCAGCGCGCGCAGCGAGCCGTCGAGCTGCTCGGCCGTGCGCGGGCCGATGATCGGGCCCGTCACCCCTTCCTGGGCGAGCAGCCAGGCGAGTCCGACGTGCGCGGGGTCCTCACCGATCTCGGAGCACAGCTTCTCGTACGCCTCCACGGTGTCGTGGTGCTGGGCGAGCAGGCCCGCCGAGTGCCCGCTGGTGCCGCGCCCCGCGCCGCCGTCGCGCATCTTGCGCAGGACGCCGCCGAGCACACCGCCGTTCAACGGCCCCCAGGGGATCAGACCGAGGCCGTAGTGGCGGGCGGCGGGCAGCACTTCCAGCTCGACCCAGCGGGTCATCAGGTTGTACCTGGACTGCTCGCTGACGAGGCCCAGGAAGTGCCGGGACCTGGCGGCCTCCTGCGCCTGGGCGATGTGCCAGCCGGCGAAGTTGGACGAGCCGAAGTACAGCACCTTGCCCTGCTGGCGCAGGACGCTGAACGCCTCCCAGATCTCCTCCCACGGCGTGCTCCGGTCGACGTGGTGCATCTGGTACACGTCGAGGTAGTCGGTGCCGAGGCGCTTCAGCGACGCCTCGCAGGCGCGGCGGATGTTCAGCGCCGACAGGTACGACTCGTTGGGCCAACCACCCGTCGGGAGATAGACCTTGGTGGCGAGGACGGTCTTCTCGCGCCGCCCGGATCCGGCGGCGAACCAGCGGCCGATGATCGGCTCCGTGGGCTGCTCCCCCGGGCGTGTGCCGTACACGTTGGCCGTGTCGAAGAAGTTGATACCGCGCTCATGCGCACGGTCCATGATGGTGTGGCTGTCCGCTTCGGACGTCTGCGTCCCGAAGTTCATCGTGCCGAGAACGAGGCGGGACACGGAGAGTCCGCTGCGGCCGAGGTGGGTGTATTCCACGCGTGCCAGTCCTTACGGGTAGTGCGGGATGGGTCGGGGTTGGTGTGTGTCGTCGTGCGGGCCGGGCGGGCCGGCGGGGCACGGACGGCGGGTGACCGGCTCAGGCCGCGGCCGCCCACTGCGGGTACCACTCGTCCATGCGCGATACGTCCGCGTCCCAGCCGGTGCCTGCCGGGCGGTTCAGGTCGTCCCAGAGCGGCGCGCTGTCGAACCAGTGGTCGGTGGCCAGCATGTCCACCGCGCGGCTGACGGCCCCGTTGTCGCAGGGCAGGGCCCTGGCCTGCGCCGGGCCCATGAGGCAGCGCCCCCGTGTCAGTCGCAGGCCGTCGGCCACCCCGCGCAGCAGTGCGGCCGCGGCGACCGGTTCCGGGTGCGTCGCGTGGTAGACGGACGACGACAGCCGCTCGCGCGGGGCGAGTCCCACCGCCACGAGCAGTGCGGCCAGTTCGGCCACGGCGATGACGGAGAGCCGGGCGTCCCAGCCGACCGGGGTGCCGGGCAGCGCCCGCAGCAGCCGGCCGAGCCCCGGCACGACCCAGGTGTCACCGGGTCCGTACACCAGGTAGGGGCGCAGCACGATCCCGTCTGCGGCCAGGACGGAGTCCTCCGCCTCGGCCCGGGTCCGCGACGTGGGCGATATCGGGTTGCGCGGGAGGTGTTCGGGGCGGGCGCGGCGGAAGGTGCCGCGCCCGTAGACGGAGGCGGTGCTGAGGTACACGATGCGGGAGACTCCGGCGCGCCGGGCCTCGGCGCAGAGAGCCTCGGTTCCGCGGGCGTTGACGGCCTCGTTGGCCTCGGGCGTGCCGCCGATCTGCGAGGCGCAGTGCAGCACGACGTCGACGCCGTCGCACAGACCACGCAGCGAGTCGGGGTCCGCGAGGTCCACCCGGACGGTCCGGTACCGGCCCTCGCCGGGCGGCTGCGGCGGACGGCGGTGCGAGGTCAGGGTCAGCCGGCCGCCGCAGCGGGCCGCTTCGCGGGCGACGTGGGTTCCGACGAACCCGCCTGCTCCCGTGATCAGAATGTTCGGCATGTGGGGGGCTCCGGTCGTAGGAGGAGTCAGTGGCCGCGCGGCCGCAGGGTCACGGCGGCTTCGAAGACGGGTCCACGGCTCTGCAGTCCCCGCACCCGGACCTCGACGTCGCCGGCGGCGTCGACGCCCGTCGGCTCCGCCTCGACGACGCAGACCTCGTCGAGTTCCGCGTACCGCTCGAAGGAGCTGTCCAGGCCGACGATGAGGCCGTCGGTCATGCCGGTGACGGCGTGAGCCGCCTGCCGGACCGCCTCGAGGAGCACCATGCCGGGGACGTGGTCCACGGGGTGGTCGAAGAAGATCGGGTGGGTGCAGTCGACACGCAGCTCCCACTGGTTGCCCGTGCCGCCCGGGTGCTCGGACAGGACGACGTGCTGCGGGTCGGTGCGGCCCACCCGGGCCGGGTCGATCGGCGCGCCGGGCAGCCGGTCGCAACGGGTGGACCGCTCGCCTCTGAGGCGCTTGTAGACGTTCGGCCGTATGCAGTTCATGGCGCCCACGGCGTTGGCCAGGGCCACTCCGCCGATCTGGGCGGTCACTTCGTAGCGGATGCCGGCGAGGCTCTTGCCCCGCCGGACGATGTCGCGGCACACCACGTGCAGTTCGACTTCCGTCGGGACGGGCGTGGCGAGGAACAGCGGCGGCGTGGCGACGAAGTGCATCGCGCCCATGAGGAACTGGTTGCCGAACTCGACTCCGAACTCGGCGTGCGCGAGCAGCACTCCCGCCTGGCGGACGGATTCGACCAGGAGCATCGGGTCCTGGTAGCCGCCCGACTGGGCGAAGAGCGCGTGGCCGCGCGGCCACTGGCAGCTCACGACGAAGGCGTGGGGCTCGTCGGCCGCCCGCCAGCCGGTGAGCAGGACTTCGGAGACAGCGGCGCGGTGGACGTACTCGCGCGGGACGGTCGTGGTGAACGTGGGGAGAGCGGAGTCGAGCATCACGGTCATGGCTGGCGCTCCTGTCTGTTGATGGGCAGGAGGGAGCTGTCGTGCGGCAACAGCCCCCGATCCACACACCCAATAAAATACAGACAGGTCTGTTGGGTAAATCAAGTAAAAGTTCTCCCTTGCCGCCATGAAAGACCGGAAGGTGGGAATCCGCAAAGGCCCTGGCGCCCCTCGCGCACGCTGCGCAGCGGCCACGCCACGCGAGGAGACCGAAGAACAGACAGCTTTACCTGTTCTTAACCCTGCCGCACCGGCACCTCGACCCCCTTGTGAGGCCGGTACAAATGGCCACTTCTCGATAATCATCGCTGGTAGAACGGCATACGGCTAGCCAATGGCGCCCTTCCGTTGCATCATTGACAATCAGACAAGTCTGTTTGTTATCGTCCTGGAGCACCTGAACTTCGACACGAGCATCCATCGCCGGCCCACACCGGCACGCTCAAGGAGGACCAGTTGAATCAGCAGGTAGCTGACCTGTCCGCACCCCCTGCCCCGCGCCCCGCCGCACCCCGGCACGCGCACCCCGCCACACCCCGGCTGCACGTCCCGGTCACCCACCCCGCTCTGCGCATCCTGGTCGTCGAGAACGAGGAGCGCGCGGCGAAAGCGCTGGCCCAGGACCTGATTCGACGTGGATACCGGGCCGAGAGCGTGACCACAGGAAGCCAGGCCCTGCGGGTGCACCGCCAGGCCGACCTGATCCTGCTCGACCTCGACCTGACCGATCTCGACGGCCTGGAGGTGTGCCGCAGCATCCGCGCGATGAGCGACACCCCGATCATCGCCGTCACGGAACGCGGCAGCGAGCTCGACCGCGTCCTCGGGCTACAGGCCGGCTCGGACGACTACATGGTCAAGCCGTACGGATTCCACGAACTGCTCGCCCGCATGGAGGCGGTGATGCGCCGGGTCAGGCCGTCGCCGACGGTCCGCACGATCGAGCACGGCCCGCTGCGCATCGACGCCGACGTCCGCAAGATCACGCTGTACGACCGCCCGATCGACCTCACACGCAAGGAGTTCGACCTGCTGCACGCCCTCGCGATCCAGCCGGGCGCGGTGGTCTCCCGGCGGCAGTTGATGACCCAGGTCTGGGACGACGCCTGGTCGCACAAGGGCCGTACCATCGACACACACGTCAGCAGCGTGCGCAGCAAGCTCGGATCCAGCCATTGGATCGTGACGGTCCGCGGTGTCGGTTTCCGCCTGGGCGGCCCGTGACAGGCGGTCCGGTGCACTGGCGCCCCCGCCGTCGGCGCCAGTGCACCCGGCGATCCCGGACGAAGAAATTCCGGTTCGCCCCCCGCACGCCTCTGGCGAGTTCGCCGCGGCCAAGTACAATGCAGACTTGTCTGTTTTGACAGTGCGAGCGGTGAGGACCCGGGTATGGCGAAGCAGGAACGCGGAGCGCGGTCGCGGCAAGCGATCCTGGAGGCCGCCGCCGAAGTGTTCGACCTCCACGGGTACGACGCGGCGAGCACCAACGAGATCCTCGCGCGCAGCGGTCTCACCCGTGGCGCGCTGTACCACCACTTCCGCTCCAAGGAGTCGATCGCGACAGCGCTGTTCGAGGCGCACAGCGGAGCTCTCGCCGCCCCCGAGCGGCCGACCAGGCTCCAGTCGATCATCGATCTGTCCTACGCCTTCGCGGCCCAGCTCCGGTGCGATCCGGTGCTGCGGGCCAGCGTGCGTCTGGCGGTGGAGAAGACGTCGTTCCCCCGCCCGGCCAATACGCCCTACGAGCAGTCGATGGAGGCCATCCAGGGCCTCCTGGCACAGGCTCAGAACCACGGCGAGATCCTGCCGGGCATCGACCTGGACGACGCCACCACCGTGATCCTCGGCTCGTTCACCGGACTCCAGGTGATGTCCCACGTCTACACGGACCGCGAGGACCTGCCCGAGCGGCTCAGTGCGATGTGGCGGTTCCTGCTGCCCGGCATCGCCAGCCCCGGTCTGATCGGCCACCTGCGCGTCGGCCCGCCGCCCGCGTCCCTCCTCGCCACCGACCAGGCCCGCGCCGAGGCCGCGGTCCAGACCGGCGACCGGGCCTGACGGAGGGTCAGCCCGACGGCCGGCCCGACACTTCCGCGGCCCGCGCGGGACCCGTGACCGGCCCGCTCCCGGCCCCGCCCTCGGCGCCGTCCGGCCCCGCTTCGGCGAACAGCGGCAGCAGCACGTCCCAGATCCGCTTGGCGCTCCCCCGGCTCCACCAGTCCCTGTCGGCGTACCCCAGGGACTCCAGGCCCGCGATGACCACGACCGCGAGGTCCGCCAGCACCGACCGGTCGGCGGTCTCGGGCGCTCCCGCCAGGATCTCGGCCCGCACCCGCTCGAGCATCTCCTCACGCAGCCGCGGCGGCTCCTCGGTGCCGTCGGGCGCCAGCCGCAGCCCCGCACGCACCAGGTGATCGTCCGTCAGCGCCTCGCCGAGCGCGGCGCTGAAGTGCGCGGGCGCCTCCGCGTCCCGGCGGGCGAAACTCTCGCCGACCAGCGCGAGGACACGCCCCCTGGCCTGCTCGTGGACCTCTCCCACCAGCGTCGCGATGGAGCGGAAGTGGTGGTAGAGCGCACCACGGGTCACCCCCGCGGCATTGCAGATATTGACCAGCCCCGCGTCAGCGGGCCGGCCGGCCGCTATGAGTTCCGCGGTGGCCCGCACGATGACCTCACGGGAAGTTTGCGACCGTTTCTGCATCGCGTAGCCCCTTGCTTGGTACGACAACAGCTCTCAGCACGACAAGGAGGAGACGCCTGGACAGCGCCTTCTCCCCTCAAGAACCATACAACCGTGCCTGTTTTCTTGGGTAGCCGTCGAAGCCTCCGATTCGAACTCGCACGAAGCAGCCACAAATGCCGACGCATCCCAGCCAACCGGCGTACAGGTCTGTATGTTTTCTGGAGAGCTGCTGACGGCACGCCCGGGGTTCACGCCGACAGCCCGGCAGCGTCGACGGACGGCGCGCTCACCGTGCAGCCGCGCCCACCACCCCAAACACCAAACGGCCCCGCCCCGGGGAAAACCCCGGTCAGGGCCGTAAAGGCAGACGAGTCGGGCTGTACGCCGGGTTCTGTTCCGGGGGTTCCTCGCGGGGCCCCCGGCGACGGCCATCCATCTAGGGCCGGCGTTGCCACCGGCCTCGTGCGGTCTACCCGCGAACTCGGGCGGGCAGCCCTCGATCGTTCGCGCAGAAGCACCGAGGTGCTTCCTCTTGACCTTGCTCCAGGTGGGGTTTACCTAGCCGCCTGAGTCACCTCAGGCGCTGGTGGTCTCTTACACCACCGTTTCACCCTTACCCAGCGAGCTGGGCGGTCTGTTTTCTGTGGCACTGTCCCGCGGGTCACCCCGGGTGGCCGTTAGCCACCACCTTGCCCTGTGGAGCCCGGACGTTCCTCGGGAGGTTCCGGAGAACCCCACGCGGCCGCCCGCCCGGCTCGTCTGCCGTGTCGACCATGGTACCCGGGGTCGCGCGGCGCGGTGGACGGAGCCGGATCAGACGAAGTCGGCCGTCTCCAGGTCGAAGCCGAAGGGCTCGGGGAGCGTCAGGGCCTTGCCGAAGGGGAGCGTGCAGGACTGCCGGTAGTCGCCCTTCACGGGGTCGCTGTGCAGGGTCACGGAGGACTTGTCGCGGTCGATGAGGAGGTAGAGGGGGATGCCGCCCTGGGCGTAGCAGCGCCGCTTGGTCTCCCGGTCCCGCTGCGGCGTGGAGGAGGTCACCTCGACCGCCATGGCGACGCCCTCGCAGGGCATCCAGGGGCCGGCGCCGCGGAAGAGGCGGCGTTCGGTGGGCGCGAACGTGCCGTCGGGGATCAGGTGGTTTCACGGGCAGTCTCCGCCCGCGAGCAGCTTCAGCCCCTTGTTCCCGGAGAAGTCCATATCGGTCCGGGAACGCCTGATGACCTGCTTCAGGATCAGGTTGATGTAGTCCTCGTGGTCCCCGTCCGGCGGCGGCGTCACGACAATCTCCCCCTGGATCAGTTCCGCCCGGAAGCCTTCCGGGGTGTCGAGGGAGAGGAAGCCCTCCAGCAGGACCTCTGCCGGGGTGAGCGGCTCGTGCGCGAGAGCAGTCATGCCATCACGTCCCTTCTTCGGTCGCTCGCCGGACTGGGACATCGGTGATCAGCCGTCCCTCGGATCGGGGGTTGTTCCCTCGATCGTGGCGCAGGCGCGCGGCCTCGGTCAGGGTTCGGGGATGGGAAGGGGGGGTGGGGTGTCGGTGGCTTCGGGGCGCGGGGCACGTCGCGCTTGACCCTCACGTAGCGTCAACGTTTCTACTGAGGTCATGCGGATCGGAGAGCTGGCCGGCATCGTCGGCCTCACCACACGCGCCATCAGGCACTATCACCACCTCGGGCTGCTGCCGGAGCCCGAGCGGCTGGGGAACGGGTATCGGGAGTACGGGCTGCGGCACGCGGTCGAGCTGGCCCGGATCCGGCGGCTGACGGAGCTGGGGCTCGGGCTCGGTGAGGTGCGGGACGTGCTGGCCGACGACGCCGGGCGCGAGCTGGTCGAGGTGCTCGCCGAGCTGGACGCCGACCTGGCGCGGCAGGAGAGCGCGATTCGTGAGCGCCGGGCGCGGCTGCGTGCGCTGCTCACCGAGGCCGAGCGGGGGCGGCTGCCGGCGGAGGGGCCGCTCTCGCCCGAACTGGCCGCGCTGTTCAGCGAGTTGGGGGAGGTCGACCAGGAGTCGCCGATGGCCGTGAAGGACCGGGAGGTGCTCGCCCTGATCGACACCGCGGCCCCGCCCGAGGCCCGGGAGCGGCTGATGGCGGCGCTGGTGCCCGCGCTCACGGAGCCGGGCGCCCTCGACGCGGCCCGCGACGTGTACGCCCGGCTCGACGCCCTCGCCGACGCCGAGCCGGACGACCCCCGGGTCACCGAGGCCGCGCACGCCCTGCTGGCCTGCCTGCCCGACAGCCTTCCGGCGGGCGAGGAGGGCTGGCAGGACAGTCCGCTGCTCGACGCCTTTCTCGCCGACTTCTCCCCCGCCCAGGCGGCGGCGCTCCGCCTCGCCCTGCGCATCGCGGCCGACGGCGGTGCGCCATGAGCGGCGCGCTGCGGCTGCTCGCCGGGCACGAGCTGCGGATGCTCGGGAGTCTCGGCCGGTGGGTGGCGCGGCGCCGGCACGGCGTCCCGGCGGGGGCGAGCGCGTTCCCGTACGCCCGCGGGCAGGCGGCCATGATGTACGGCTTCGCGTTCGTCTGCCTTGTGGAGAGCGTCGGGATGGCCGTGCTGCTCCGCGACCATCCGGTGCTGCACCGGGTCGTGCTCGTCCTCGACGTCTACACCGTCGTCATGGTGCTCGGGCTGCACGCGGCGGCGGTGACCCGGCCGCACGTCCTGACCGGCGACGCGCTGCGCGTGCGGCGCGGCGCGCAGGTCGATCTGTGGATACCGGTGGAGCGGATCGCGGCGGTGCGCCGTGAGAACCGGTACACGCACACGCCGGTCGAGGGCGAGCTGAACCTGGACGTCGGCGCGCAGACCAGTGTCGTCGTCGAACTCGCCACCCCTGTACGGCACGTGACGCTGCTCGGGCGCGCCGTGGACGTCCGTGTCGTCCGGCTGCACGCGGAGGATCCCGAGCGGCTCGCACGGGCACTCAAAAGCCTCATGCGGGCGTGAACTGGACCTTCGCCCGTCCCGGATCCGCCTGCGTGAGCCGTACGCGAAGGCGCTCGCCCAGGGGCAGCGCGGCGGTGCCTCCCTCCACGCGGGCGACGACGGCGGGCTGGGTCAACTGGACGGTACCGACGGCCGGTTCGTGGTCCTTCACGTCCACGACGACCGCGTCGAACATGTCGCCGATCCGGTTCTCCAGGAGGGCCGCCTCGACGATGTCGACGCACTCGCGCTCCACGGTGTTCCCGCGCCGCGTGCCCTCCGCCATCTCCTTCGGGAGGTTGTCGAGGGCGGTCAACACCCATTCGGGGACGCCCTGTTGGTTGCACGCGGCCAGGCACAGCTCGGACGCGTAGCGGTCGACGAGGCGGCGCAGCGGGGCCGTGCAGTGGGTGTAGGGCGCGGCGACGGCGGCGTGCGTGGCGAGCTCGGGCACCTCGCCGCCGTGGAACGCGGTGTAGCCCGCGCCGCGCAGCAGCGTCGTGCACTCCTGGAGGAACGCCGCGTGGTGCGGATCCCGGGGGTCGAGGGAGCGCACGAGTTCCGCGTACGCCACGTGGTGCGGCCAGTCGATGTGCAGCGCCTTCGCGGTGCGCCGAAGCCGGCCGACCGCGCCGTCCGGGGCGGCGGGCAGGGTGCGCAGGATGCCGGTGCCCGCGGCGAGCATCAGGTCGGCGGCGGCCATGCCGGTGAGCAGGGAGATCTGGGCGTTCCAGGAGTCGGCGGGCAGCGGGGCGCGGTAGGCCAGCGCGTACGCGCCGTCGCTGACGACGATCTCCTGCTCGGGCACGTTCAGGGAGATGCCGCCGCGCTCGACCTCCCGCGCCTCGCGCAGGGTTCCGACGTCCTTGAGCAGGGCGAGGGGCTCCTCGGCGGTGCCGTCGTCGATGGCCCGCTGCACGCCTTCGTAGTCGAGCTTGGCGCGGCTGCGCACGAGGGCCCGTACGACGTCGGTGGTCTCGGTCCGCCCGTCCGCGTCGAGGTCGATCGTCCACAGGACGGCCGGGCAGGTCTGGCCGGGCAGCAGGCTGGCCGCGCCCTCGCTGAGCACGGGCGGGTGCAGCGGGACCTTCTCGTCCGGGAAGTAGAGGGTCGTCACGCGGCGGTGCGCCTCGGCGTCGAGGGCGCTGCCCGGGGTGACGAAGGCGGCGACGTCCGCGATCGCGTACCGCACGCGGTAGCCGCCGCCGGGCCGCCGGGACAGGTGCATGGCCTGGTCGAGGTCGGTGGAGGTGGGCGGGTCGATGGTGAAGAGGGGGATCGCCGTCTCGTCCCGGTCCGGCAGCCGGGGCCGCGCGGCGGCCGCCTCCGCCTCGGCGAGGACGTCGGCGGGGAACTCCTCGGGCACGTCCAGCGTCGTTCGCAGCTCGCGCAGCACGGCACCGAGCGGGGCCTGTGCTGCGCCGGTCACACGAAGGTGGCGGCGGGGCATGCGTCGAGCCTAGGACGCCGAGGCGGCCTCGGCACGCCGTACGCTGAACCGCGGAAAACCTGTGATCCCGTACGTGTCTGAGGAGCGCCCGTGCTTGTGCTGTTGCCGCCGTCGGAGGGTAAGGCCGCTTCCGGACGCGGGGCGCCGCTGAAGCCCGAGGGGCTGAGCCTGCCGGGGCTCGCCGCGGCGCGGGCCGCCGTCCTCGACGAGCTGGTCGAGCTGTGCGCCGCCGACGAGGAGAAGGCCCGTGACGTGCTCGGGCTGAGCGAGGGGCTGCGCGGCGAGGTCGCGAAGAACACCGAGCTGCGCACGGCGGGCGCACGTCCCGCCGGGGAGATCTACACCGGCGTGCTGTACGACGCCCTGGACCTGGCCTCGCTCGACACGGCCGCGAAGAAGCGGGCGGCGCGCTCGCTGCTGGTGTTCTCCGGGCTGTGGGGCGCGGTCCGCGTGACCGACAGGATCCCCACCTACCGCTGCTCGATGGGCGTGAAGCTGCCCGCGCTCGGCGCGCTCGGCGCGCACTGGCGGGCGCCGATGGCCGAGGTGATGCCGGAGGCGGCCGGGGACGGGCTCGTGCTCGATCTGCGGTCGGCCGCGTACGCGGCGGCCTGGAAGCCGAAGGGCGAGGTCGCCGGGCGCACGGCCGGTGTGCGGGTGCTGCACGCGCCGACCCGCAAGGTCGTCTCCCACTTCAACAAGGCGACCAAGGGCCGGATCGTACGGTCCCTGCTGACGTCGGGGGCGGCGCCGTCGGGGCCCGCCGAACTCGTCGAGGTCCTGCGCGATCTCGGGTACGAGGTGGAGGTCGAGGCGCCCGCGAAGGCCGGGCGGGCGTGGAGCCTGGACGTGCTGGTGGACGAGGTTCACTGACACCGAAAGCACTTGCGTTGCAGCATGCGCAACGCCCTTTGCGCATGCTGCGCGCGCCGGGGCAGGATGGCACCATGCCTCCGATGCCTGCCGCGCCCGCTGCCGCCTCCGTGCTCGATCTCGCCCCCGTCGTCCCCGTCGTCGTCGTGGAGGACGCCGCCGACGCGGTGCCGCTCGCTCGGGCGCTCGTCGCGGGCGGCCTGCCCGCGATCGAGGTGACCCTGCGCACGCCCGCCGCGCTCGACGCGATACGGGCCATCGCCGACGGGGTGCCGGACGCGGTCGTCGGCGCGGGCACGGTGATCTCCCCCGCGAACGTCGCCGACTCGGTGGCCGCCGGGGCCCGGTTCCTGGTCAGCCCCGGCTGGACGGACGCGCTGCTCGTCGCCATGAAGGGGTCGGGCGTGCCGTTCCTGCCCGGCGTCTCGACGACGTCGGAGGTCGTGGCGCTGCTTGAGCGGGGCGTGCGGGAGATGAAGTTCTTCCCTGCCGAAGCCGCCGGTGGCGCGGCCTACCTCAAGTCGCTTTCCGGGCCGCTGCCGCAGGCCCGCTTCTGCCCCACCGGCGGCATCTCCCCGGCGAACGCGCTCTCGTACCTGACGCTCGAGAACGTCGGCTGCGTGGGCGGGAGTTGGATGCTTCCCGGCGACGCGGTCGCCGCGAAGGACTGGGGCCGCATCGAGGCGCTGGCCCGCGAGGCGAGCCTTATCGCAGGTGAGCGGTCTCGTTGAGGAAGCGGACGCTGGCGTTGCCGTCGGCGTAGTACGCGATCTCGGTCAGGGACGCCGCCGCGAGCTCCATGCGGAACAGCGCCTCGGGCGGCGCGCCGAGCGCGAGCCGGACGAGTGTCTTGACCGGCGTGACATGGCTGACCAGGAGGACGGTGCGGCCCCGGTACGCGGCGGTGAGCCGGTCGCGGGTGGCGGCGACGCGCTCGGCGACCGCCTCGAAGCTCTCGCCACCGCCGGTCGGCGCGGCCTGCGGTGAGGCGAGCCAGGCGTTCATGTCGTCCGGGAAGCGTTCGCGTACGTCCTTGAAGGTGAGCCCTTCCCACGCCCCGAAGTCCGTCTCGCGCAGCCCGTCGTCGACGCTCACGTCGAGGCCGAGGCGGGCGGCGACGGTGTCCGCGGTCTGGCGGCAGCGCTTCAGGGGCGACGAGACGATCGCCTCGACCGTGCCGCGCCCGGCGAGGGCGGCGGCCGTGCGCTCGGCCTGCCGACGGCCCGTCTCCGACAGCTCCGGGTCGCTGCCGCCGCTGCCGGAGAAGCGTTTCTCCGGGGTCAGCGCGGTCTCGCCGTGCCGGAGCAGCACGAAGGCGGCCGGGGCGCCCAGATCGGGCGCCGCGACCGCCTTCGCAGGGGTACTCACTACAGGCCCGACTCCGAGGTGCGGACCAGGATGCGGCGGCAGTTCTCGCAGCGGACGACGGCGTCGGGGGCCGCGGCGCGGACCTCGTTCAGCTCCGTGATGTTGAGCTCCAGACGGCAGCCCTCGCAGCGGCGCTGGAACAGCTTGGCCGCGCCGACGCCGCCCTCCTTGTCGCGGAGCTTGTCGTACAGCTTGAGGAGATCGCCGGGGATGGCACCCGCGATGACCTCGCGCTCCTTCGTGATGGAGGCGGCCTCCGCGTCCAGCTCGGCGGACGCCTGGTCCCGGCGGGACGTCGCGTCGTCGATCTTCGCCTGGACCGAGGAGAGGCGCTCGGACAGCTCGCCGGCGCGCTCCTGCGCGGACTCGCGGCGCTCCATGACCTCCAGGACGACGTCCTCCAGGTCGCCCTGGCGCTTGGCCAGCGAGGCGATCTCCTTCTGGAGGTTCTCCAGGTCCTTCGGCGACGTCACGGCGCCGGAGTCGAGGCGCTGCTGGTCGCGGGCGGCGCGCTGGCGGACCTGGTCGACGTCCTGCTCGGCCTTGGTCTGCTCACGGGCGCAGTCGCTCTCCTCCGTCGTCGCGGCGACGTGCAGGTCGCGCAGCTGCGTGAGGTCCTTGGTGAGCTGCTCGATCTCGGCGTGCTCGGGCAGCGACTTCTTCTTGTGCGCGAGCTGCTGGAGGCGTACGTCCAGGGCCTGGACGTCGAGAAGACGGATCTGGTCGGCGGGCGCGGCGTTCAGTTGGGGGCTCCAAGGGTTGAGAGAGGTGCTGCTGAGGACGCCGCGTGGGCGGTCCAGGGGTCGGTGACCGTGCGCGAGACGTGGACGCGGAGTCCCCATCCGTGCCGGTCGGAGATCTCGTCGAGCTGGGCGGCGGCCAGCTCGCACCAGGGCCACTCGGTGGCCCAGTGCGCCGCGTCGAGCAGCGCCAGAGAGGTGTGTTCGCGGGCCTCGCTCACCGGGTGGTGGCGCAGGTCCGCGGTGAGGAAGGCGTCGACGCCGCTCGCGCGTACGTCGTCGAAGAGGCTGTCGCCGGAGCCGCCGGAGACGGCGATCGTACGGATCGTCGCGTCCGGGTCGCCGGCGACGCGGATGCCCTGCGCGGTGGCGGGCAGCCGGTCGGCGGCGCGGCCGGCCAGTTCGCGCAGGGTCAGGGGGTGTTCCAGCTCACAGACGCGGCCGAGGCCGCGGCGGCCCGAGGGGTCCGTCGGGTCCGGCACGAGGGGGCGTACGACGCGGACGTCGAGGGCGCCGGCGAGGGCGTCGCTCACGCCGGGGTCGGCCTTGTCGGCGTTCGTGTGCGCGACGTGCAGCGCGATGTCGTTCTTGATGAGGGTGTGGACGACCTTGCCCTTGAAGGTGTCCGCCGCCACCGTCGTCGTACCGCGCAGGTAGAGCGGGTGGTGGGTGACGACGAGGTCGGCGCCGAGGTCGGCGGCCTCGTCGACGATCTCCTGGACCGGGTCGACCGCGAACAGGACCCGGGTCACCTCGGCGTCGGGGTCGCCCGCGACCGTGCCGACCGCGTCCCATCCCTCGGCGAGGGCCGGGGGCCAGAGGGCGTCGAGCGCGGCGGTGACTTCAGACAGACGGGGCACGCAGACAGGTTACCCGCGCTGCGCGCCCCAGCCCTAAGCGTGGCTGCTTGACGTCGTCACTTGCCGTGGTTACTTGACGAGATCGGCCCGCAGGTCCTTGAGGACCTCGCCTGCGGCGGTGACGCCGAGGCCGAGGTACCAGGTCTCGTCGGGGACGTCCTTGGCCTGTCCGTTCTTGACGGCGCCCAGCTTCTTCCAGAGCGGGTTGTCCTCGGCGCTGGCGCGCTGGGTCTTCTTCGCGTCGCCGTAGACGCCGGTGAAGATCCAGTCGGCGTCGGCGGAGTCGATCTTCTCCGGGCTGATCTCGGTCGCCAGGTCGTCGATCTGCTGGTTCTTCGGGCGCGGGATGCCGGCGTCGTCGAGGATCGTGCCGATGAAGGAGGCCTTCGCGTAGAGGCGGATGCGGTCCGGCATGTAGCGGAGCATCGTCACGGTCGGGGCCTTGCCCCCGTTGGACTTCTTCACATCGGCGCCGAGCTGCTTCACGTTCTTCTCGTACGTGGCGAGGTTCGCCTCGGCCTTGGCCTTCTCGTCGAGGGCGGAGGCGTTGAGGAGGTAGTTCTCCTTCCACGTGAAGCCCGGGCGGATGGAGAAGACGGTCGGCGCGATCTTCGAGAGCTGCGGGTAGAGCTTGGCGGCGCGCAGCTCGCTGCCGAGGATCAGGTCGGGGTGGAGGTTCGCGATGGCCTCCATGTTGAGGGCGTTGATCGTGCCCACGTTCTTGGGGCTGCCCGCGTCCTTCTTCAGGTACGAGGGGATGCCCTCGTCGCCCTCGGTGGGCGCGTAGCCGACGGGCTTGATGCCGAGGGAGACGACGTTGTCGAGCTCGCCGACGTCGAGGACGACGACGCGCTGCGGCTTCTTCTTCAGCTCCGTCTTGCCCATCGCGTGCGTGACGGTGCGCGGGAACGTGCCGGCGGCGGCCTTCGTGCCCATCGCCGCGGTCTGCTCGGCGGCCTTGGAGAAGTCGTCGCCGCCCTGGGCCACCTTCTTGGAGCCCGCGCCGTTGTCGCTCTTGGCCGAGGTGTCGTCGCCGGAGCCGGATCCGCAGGCGGTGAGGGCGAGGGCGGCGACAGCGGTGACGGCTGTGGCCGCGATCCGGGTGCGGTGGCGTATCGACATCGGCTGATCTCCAGGTGTGGCGGGGCACCGCGGACCACAGGGCACCCACAGGTTTTGGTTAGGCAAACCTAACATCCGGCGTTCCGGGGTCGGCGAGGGGTGCGTGAGGCGTTCATGAGCACACCAGGCACAGCACTCTCAGCCGATTACGGACATCGCCACCCTTTGGTGTGAAGCGGGAGGCCGTGAGTGCCACGGAGGTTCGTGCGAAAACTAGTTTCGGCTGCGGACAAGCGGAGGTGAGAGATCCCCATGACGGCCTTGGCCATCGAGACCGCGACCGGGGCGCGGCCGGAGGTGCCGCCCGCCCGCTGTGTGATCACGGCGGATGCCTCGTACGCGGCGCGTCTCGCGCACGACGGACGCGACGGTACGGACCCGGGGGCGTGGTTCCCCGAGCGCTGGACCCTGGACGGGCCCGAGCCGTACGCGGTGCCGCTGCCCGGGAACCAGCCCGAGGAGCCCGGCACCGAGGTGCTGCCGCTGACCGACGGCCGGGTCCTGATCCGGCGCGAGGCGGCGGGCAGGCACCTGTTCTCGCTGCTCTATCCGACCGGGCCCGGCACGGGCGAGGTGCCGCTCGGGGCCGTGGAGTGCGCCGGTGCGGAGCTGACGCTGCTGCCGCCGGCGCCGGACGGGCGCTGCGCGTACGCCCTGGCCGTCGGCGAGACGTCGACGAACGTGTGGCTGGTGGCGGGCGGCTCGTTCGGCCCCGAGCACGTGGCCGAGGTGCCGGGGCGGTGCGGCGGCGGGGTGTGGCTGGACCGTGCGGGGCGGCTGCTCGCGCTCGACCGGGAGCCGGTGGAGGGCGGCCCGGTGAAGTCGGTCGCCGTTGATCTGGACCGGGGCGGCGAGGTGTCCGCGCTGCTCCAGATCACGGAGGACAGTCAGGACCGGCTGCTCCTCGCCGACCTCGACACGGGCCTGATCCTGGTCAGCTCGGACGCGGCGTCGCCGGGTGAACTCCGGCTCGGCTGGGGCGTGTTGGGCAGTACGCTGCCGATCCGCTTCCCGGAGTCGCTGCGTATCGCGGACTGCACGACGACACCGTTCGCGATCCAGCCCGGGCAGACGCTGATGCCGGAGAGCTGCGCGGTGGCGGTGCGGGTGGACGGGCCGGAGGGTGGGGTGCCGTGGCTCGGCGTGTGGCGCCCGGTCGAGAACCGTATGCATCAACTCGCGGCGCCGGTGGGGTGGTTGGCGGGTTCCGGCTTCTGGTCGAGGGACGGGATCCTTTCCCTCCCCTACGTCACCGAGGAGGTTCGGTGCGGGCTCGCGCGGGTACCCGCGCCGGAGGCACCGGCGCCCCGGCCGGCCGCTCCGGTCGTCCCCGAGACACCGGCCGCGCCCCGTCCGGTGCCGTTGGGGCAGGCGCCTCTCGGAGGGCGCAAGCAGGGCGGTTAGACTCGCCCGGCTGTAAGTGAAGGATCTTGTTAAAGGGTTTACGGGGTGAGTATTCCGATGGCGGAATCCAACGGAACGAACGTGACGACGGACAGCCGGGAGCGCCGCGAGGCCTCCGCTTCGGGCCGGCACCGGGGGGCGGTCGCCACGGCGCCCGCCCACGGCGAGCAGCCCGAACCGCGGGGGCGGCACCGCGGGCCGCGCGCCCAGGAGGCGTAGGTCTTCGCGTACGTAGGAACGAGGGAAGGGCCCGGCTCCGGCCGGGCCCTTCTTTTCGTTGCGCGGTGCGTCAGTCGTGCTTGAGGCCGAGCACCTCCGCCGCCGCGAACGTCTCGTTCGGGGGGCGGTCCTTGTAGTGCGGGGTGAGCAGCGCGTCGAGTTCGTCGTACGTGAAGACGTCCTTCGCGGAGTCGAACTTCGCCTGGACCTTGGGGCGTTCGACGACGGCGACCATGCCGCCGTGCACGACGAGGAGCTGCCCGTTGACGTTCGCCGCGGCGGGCGAGGCGAGGTAGCCGACGAGCGGTGCGACGTGTTCGGGCGCGAGCGGGTCGAGGCGGCCCTCGTCCGGGACACCGAATCCGGCGAAGACGTCCTCGGTCATCCGGGTGCGGGCGCGCGGGCAGATGACGTTGGCGGTGACGCCGTACTTGGCGAGGGCGAGGGCGGTGGACGTGGTGAGTCCGACGATTCCGCCTTTCGCCGCCGCGTAGTTGGGCTGTCCGGCGCTGCCCGCGAGGAACGCCTCGCTGGAGGTGTTGACGATGCGGCCGTAGACGGGGCCGCCGGTCTCCTTGGACCTCTCGCGCCAGTGGCGGGCCGCGAAGTGGCTGGTGTTGTAGTGGCCCTTGAGGTGGACGCGGATGACGGTGTCCCACTCGTCCTCCGTCATCGAGAAGATCATGCGGTCGCGGAGGATGCCGGCGTTGTTGACCAGGATGTCCAGCTGTCCGTACGTGTCGATCGCCAACTGGACGAGTTCCGCGGCCTGTTGGTGGTCGGCGACGTCGCCGGTGTGCTGGGTGGCCGCGCCGCCTGCCGCGCGGATTTCCTGGGCGACCTGTTCCGCGGGGCCCGCGTCGGCGTTGCCCGTGCCGTCCCGGCCGGGTTGGCCATAGTCGTTGACGACCACGTTCGCGCCCAGCCGGGCGAGTTCCAGGGCTTCGGCGCGGCCGAGTCCCCGGCCCGCCCCGGTCACGATCGCTGTGCGCCCTTTGAGAGGCGTTGCCATATGGATTCGGATCCCTTCCCAATTCAAGCCCCTGCGGCGATCGAGCAGCGGGGTCCGGGGCAGAGCCCCGGGGCCCCCGCCTCATTGCCGGGTGCGGCGCCGTCGTGGCTGGTCGCGCAGTTCCCCGCGCCCCTTACGGGGCACATCTCCGCGGCCGGCCAAGAAGGCGCCGCTAGATCTCGATGCACGTACGAAGGGCGGAGCCCGTCCTCATCTGGTCCAGCGCCTCGTTGATCTCCGCCAGCGGCACCCGGTGCGTGATCAGTGACTCCAGGTCGATCCGCCCCGCCCGCCACAGCGCGATCGCCCGCTCGTACGAGGTGAGGACGTCACCGCCCCCGTACATCGACGGCAGGATCTTCTTCTCGTCGAAGAACAGCTCGAACATGTTGAGCTGGAGGTTGTCGTCCATGGCGCCCGCGCCGACGACGACGAGCGTGCCGCCCCGCCGCGTCGTCTCGTACGCCGTGCGCGCCGTCGCCGACTTCCCGACGACCTCGAAGACGTAGTCGAAGCCCTCCCCCGCCGTGATCCGCTGCTTGGCGTCGGCGAGTTCGTCGGGCGAGACCGCCTCGGTCGCGCCGAACTTCAGGGCCGCCTCGCGCCGCGACGTCACCGGGTCGACCGCGACGATCTGCGCCGCGCCCTTGAGGCGGGCGCCCTGGATCGCCGAGATGCCGACGCCGCCGCAGCCGATGACCGCGACCGATGAACCGGCCGCCACATCAGCGGTGTTGATGGCCGCGCCGAGCCCCGTCGTGACGCCGCAGCCGATGAGCGCCGCGATGTCGAACGGCACGTCGTCGGGGATCGGTACGGCGCAGCCCGCGTCGACGACGACCTCCTCGGTGAAGGTCCCGGTCCCGGCGAAGCCGAAGACGTCGCCGCCGGGGCGCTTGAAGTTGGGGGTGCCGGCGTTCATGAACCCGGCGAGGCACAGCTGGGTCTGGCCGCGCTTGCAGGCGGGACAGGCGCCGCACGCCGGGAGCCAGCACACCAGCACGCGCTGACCGACCGTCAGGCCGCTGACCCCGTCGCCGACTTCGGTGATCTCGCCCGCGCCCTCGTGGCCGGGGATGAAGGGCGCCGGCTGCGGCAGGACCCCGTTCATCGCGGAGACGTCGGAGTGGCACAGGCCGGTCGCGCGGACCCGGATGCGGACCTTGCCGGGGCCGAAGCCGACCGCCTCGACGTCGTCGAGCACCTCGAGTTTGTCCTGGCCTATCTCGTGCAGTACGGCTGCTCGCATGGCGTGCGGCTCCTTCGCGTGTACGGACCTGGGAAATCAGCTGTGCTCGACGACGGTGTCCGCGAGGACCGGCGCCTCGTCGCGCTCCACGGCGCAGACCGTCACCTGCACCCGCCCCGGCTCGCGCCACATCCGCACGCGCAGCGTCTCGCCGGGGAACACGATGCCCGCGAACCGTGTGCGGTAGCGGGTGATGCGGGAGACGTCGCCGTCGAGGAGCGTGTCGACGACGGCCTTCAGCGTCATCCCGTACGAGCACAGGCCGTGCAGGATCGGGCGGTCGAAGCCTGCGAGCTTGGCGAACTCGGGGTCGGCGTGCAGCGGGTTCCAGTCGCCGGACAGGCGGTAGAGCAGGGCCTGGTCCTCCCGGATCGGGCGGTCGAGCGTGCGGTCGGGCTCGCGGGAGGGGACGTCGAGGCGCTCGGACGGCCCGCGTTCACCGCCGAATCCGCCCTCTCCGCGTACGAAGATCTGCGCGTCGGCGGTCCACAACGGGCCGTCCGTGTCGGCGACTTCGGTGCGCAGCACGAGGACGGCGGCCTTGGTCTTGTCGTAGACGGCGGCGACCCGCGAGGTGGTGGTCGCGCTGCCTTTGACCGGGATCGGGCGGTGCAGCTCGATGGTCTGGCCGCCGTGCAGGACATGCGCCAGGTTCACTTCGACGCCGGGTGCGGACAGGCCGCCGACGACGCCCATGCCTGCGCCCGCGACGGTCGCGAAGCTGGGCAGGACGTGGAGTTTCGACTCCAGGGTGTAGCGCAGCTCGTCGGGGTCGGTGGCGGGGAGCCCCGCGCCGAGGCCCAGGTGGTAGAGCTGGATGTCCTTGTGGTCCCAGGCGATCTCGGCGGACCTGGGCTCGGCGGCCACGGCCTTCGCTGCGTCGATGGGCATAGAGGTGAACGCTCCTAGGTTCGTCAAGACCTCGGTGCGGCCGTCCGCACCGTCGGTCGCACCGAGGTCGTCGCGGGCCGGGTAGAACCTGTTCCAATTCACCCGGCGACCCCATGTATAGCCAAGAGCGGATGGGTTGGGAAGAGTCGCGGCGCGGTTTCCTGACGCTCAGTCAGAAACCCTGTGCGGGACGGCGGCTGTGACATTTGTACTGCCGAGGTGCGGACATGCGCATCTGCCGCGGCCCCCGCCCCGCTCCGTAGCGTCGTACCCATGACGACGAGGACACCGGACACCGGACACGACACCGACACCGCACCCCCGACCGTGCGCTTCACCGGGGCCGTCAGGGCCTTCGGGGACGTCCGCGCGGTCGACGGGCTCGACCTGGAGATCGCCGCGGGCGAGACGGTCGCGCTGCTCGGCCGCAACGGCGCGGGCAAGTCCACCGCCATCTCGCTGCTGCTCGGCCTGGACGAGCCGGACGCGGGCCGCGTCGAGCTGTTCGGCGGGCAGCCGCAGACCGCGGTGCGCGCCGGGCGGGTCGGCGCGATGCTCCAGGAGGGCCGCGCGGTCCCCCGGGTCACCGTCGCCGA
This sequence comes from Streptomyces sp. NPDC052225, assembly GCF_040679615.1. Taxonomy (NCBI): domain Bacteria; kingdom Bacillati; phylum Actinomycetota; class Actinomycetes; order Kitasatosporales; family Streptomycetaceae; genus Streptomyces; species Streptomyces sp. NPDC052225. The sequence continues at coordinate 20,512 of NZ_JBFAVD010000012.1, forward strand.
ACTGGTCGGCTTCGTCGCCGGACGCTACCCGGCGCCCATGGACGTGAAGGAGGCGCTGCGGCTCGCGGGGATCGAGAAGCTCGCGGGCCGCCGCGTCGACAAACTCTCCGGCGGTCAGACGCAGCGGGTGCGGTTCGCGGTGGCGCTGGCCGGCAACCCCGAGCTGATCGTCCTCGACGAGCCGACCGCCGCGCTCGACGTGGAGGCGCGGCACGCGTTCTGGACGTCGATGCGGGCGTACGCACGGCGCGGCCACACGGTGCTGTTCTCCACGCACTACCTGGAGGAGGCCGACACCAACGCCGACCGGATCGTGGTGATCGACCACGGCCGGGTCGTCGCCGACGGCAGCGGCGCCGAGCTGCGGCGGGCGGGCGGCGGCAGCTCCGTCTCCTTCGACCTCGCCGGGCGCGGCACCGAGGGGCTCGCCGCGCTGCCGGGCGTGCTGTCCGTGGAGGTGCGCGGCGACCGGGCACGGCTGCGCAGCGACGACCCGGACGCGACGGTGATGGCGCTGGCCGCGCTGGACGCCGTACGGAATCTGGAGGTCAGGGCGGCCTCCCTCGACGACGCCTTCATGGCACTGACCGCGACCCCTGAAGACCTGAACCTCCTGGAGCGTGTGTGATGTGGGACTACCTGCGGCTCGAAGTGAAGCGCACGCTGCGCGACGGACGGTTCGTGCTCGGCACGGTGGCGATGCCGGTGATGATGTATCTCCTGTTCACCAACATCGGTTCGACAGAAGGGAGTTGGCAGACGGCTTCGATGGTCGGCATGGCCGCGTACGGGGCGCTCGGTGCGGCCCTGAACACGGCGGGCGGGGTCGCCGAGGACCGGGCGATCGGCTGGCTGCGGCAACTGCGGATCACGCCGATGACCCCGCGCCAGGGCGTCATCGGGCGGGCCCTGACGGGCGCGGTGACGGTGCTGCCCGCGATCCTCGCGGTGATGCTGGCGGGCGCGCTCGTCAACGGCGTACGGATGGACGCCTGGAAGTGGCCGGTGATCGCGGTGCTGCTGTGGCTCGGCTCGCTGCCCTTCACGATGCTGGGCCTCGGCAACGGCTACCGGCTGACCTCGCAGGCGCTCGGCGGCATGAACATGCTCTGCTACCTGGGGCTCGCGGTCCTCGGCGGGCTGTGGTTCCCGGTGGCGCTGTTCCCCGAGTGGCTGCGGCACGTCTCCGCGTTCACGCCGACCAACCGTTTCGCGCAGCTGGGCACGGCGGTCGCCGACGGGCACGCGCCGTCGCTCGCGGCGGTCGCCGTCCTCACCTGCTGGCTGCTGGCCTTCGGTTCGTACGCTGTGGTCTCGTACCGCAGGGCGGCACGGACCATCTGACGGACGGGGGAACCGGGACATGACGAGGATGCAGAGGGCTGTGCAGGGGTGGCGGTCCTGGCAGCTGGCGCGGGACGAGTGGAAGGCCGATCACGCGCGGATGAAGGCGTACCGCCGCGAGCACGGCAGGCCGGCCGAGGAGCTTGGCCCGCCGCCCACCGGCTTCGCGCTCCTTCCGTGGCTCCTGATGGGCCTGGGCGCCGCCTCGAACCTCGTCCAGGGCAAGACCCCGCACCCGTGGGTCGGCGGAGCGGGACTGCTCGTCTTCAACTCCCTTTACGTGTATGTGGTGTTCAGGGCGTTCCACCGGCAGACACGGCAGGCGACGTCGACACGCGGGGCGGTCGGCGCGATGACCCTGCTGACGTGCGCGCTCGCCGGCACGTACGGCGGGGCCTGGCTGGCGCTCTTCCCGCTGCTCGGGCTCGCGGTCGGGGCCGTCGCCCGCGGCCGGTACCTCGGGAAGATCGGGCTCGGCCTCACGGTGCTCGCGGGGGCCGTGGCCGGGCTGCGCGAGGGCTGGGACGCGGTGGGCGTCGCGTACGGCACGTTCCTGTCCACGATGGTGACCGCGGCGATCCTGTCCCTGTCCGAGACCGTACGTGAACTGCGCGACGCCCGCGAGGAGTTGGCGCGCCAGGCCGTGGAGAAGGAGCGCCTGCGCTTCTCCCGCGACCTGCACGATCTGCTCGGGCACACGCTGTCGGTGATCGTGGTGAAGTCGGAGGCGGCACGGCGGCTCGCGCCGCGCAGCATCGAGGCCGCCCTGGAGCAGGTCTCCGACATCGAGGCGGTCGGCAGGCAGGCCCTCACCGAGATCCGTGAGGCGGTCACCGGCTACCGCGAGGGCAGCCTCGCCACGGAGCTGGACCGGGCGCGTTCGGCCCTGACGGCCGCCGCCGTCGAGCCGGTCGTACGGCTGTCGGGGCCGCCGCTGTCGGCGCAGACGGAAGCGCTGCTCGGCTGGGTGGTGCGGGAGGCGGTCACCAACGTGGTGCGGCACAGCGAGGCCACGTCGTGCACCATCTCCGTCGAGGGGGCGGCGGAGCGGGTGCGGCTGCGGATCTCGGACGACGGGGTCGGCGCGGGCGCGGCGCCCGCCGCACCGGGCATCGGGGGCACCGGCCTGAAGGGCCTCGCCGAGCGGCTCGCCACGGCAGGGGGCTCGCTGGTGGCGGAGCCCGGGGCGCGCGGCGGGTTCACGGTACGGGCCGAACTGCCCGTCGCACAGGGAGAGGCGCCCGCGCTCCCCGTACCCTCTGCCCTGTGACAGAGATGCCGCAGGACCACCGTCCGGCCAAGAGTGTGCGGGTGCTGCTCGCCGAGGACCAGGGCATGATGCGGGGCGCGCTCGCGCTGCTGCTCGGCCTGGAGGCGGACCTGGAGGTCGTCGCGCAGGTCGCCTCCGGGGACGAGATCGTCGGCCGGGCGCTCGAGTGCCGCCCCGACGTGGCGCTCCTCGACATCGAACTGCCCGGCATGACCGGCCTCGACGCGGCGGCCCAGTTGCGGGACGAGGTCCCGGACTGCCGCGTCCTGATCCTCACGACGTTCGGGCGGCCCGGGTATCTGCGCCGGGCGATGGAGGCCGGGGCCGCAGGGTTCCTGGTGAAGGACGGGCCCGTCGAGGACCTGGCCGAGTCGATCCGCAAGGTGCTGCGCGGCGAGACGGTCGTCGACCCGGCGCTCGCCGCGGCCGCGCTCTCCGCCGGGCCGAGTCCGTTGACCGCGCGGGAGGCTGACGTACTCCGCGCGTCCGCCGACGGGGCGACCGTCTCCGACATGGCGGCGCGGCTCCACCTCTCCGAGTCGACGGTCCGCAATTACCTGTCGGCTGCGATCGGCAAGACCTCCACCCGCAACAGAGCGGAGGCCCTCCGGGAAGCCCGTCAGCAGGGCTGGCTCTGATAGACCCGGCTGGAGGGCAGCCGGGACTTTTTGAGGCGCGGGGAACTGCGCGACCAGCCCCCGCGGCACGGCACCCGGCAACGAAGCGGAGGCCCCGGGGCTCTGCCCCGGCCCCCGCTGCTCAATCGCCGCAGGGGCTTGATGTGCCCAGCCCCGTAAGGGGCGCGGAGAACTGCGCGACCAGCCACAACGATCCAGCACCCGCGATCACATCCCCACCCGGCAACGGCACTGAGGCCCGGAGGCCCTGCCCCGGACCCGGCGCTCAACCGGCGCTGACAGAGCGTGATGTACGCGGCATCCACACCAGCAGCACCAGGACGGCGACCAGCAATATCCCGGCCCCCGCCTGGAAGGCCCCCGCATAGCCACGGGTCAGCGCCCCAGGATCCGCCGAACCCGCGGAGCGACTCGCCGCGACGGTCGACAGGATCGACAGCCCCAGCGCCCCGCCCAGCGTCCGCGACGTGTTGACCAGGCCCGAGACGAGACCCGCGTCGCGCGCCGCCGCCCCCGACGTCGCCAGCGAGGCGAGCGGCGTCATCGCGAACCCGGCGCCGGCCATCATCACGATCCCGGGCAGCATGATCGTCGTCACGTACGAGCCGTCCGCGGTCATCGTCGACTGCCAGGCGAACCCGGCGGCGGTCACGAGGACACCGGCCGTCGCCACGTTCCGCGCCCCGAACCGCGGCATCAGGCGCGGCGCGAACTTCGATCCCGCGACGACCGCGAGCGAGCTGGGGACGAGGGCGAGGCCGGCCTCGATCGGGGTGTAGCCGAGCACGTTCTGCGCGTACAGGGTCATGAAGAACCACATGGCGAACGAGCCCATGCCGCACACGAACATCGCGGCGTTCGCGGCGGCCACCGACCGCACCCTGAACAGGCCGAGCGGCATCAGGGGCAGTCGCGTCCGCGCTTCGACGACGAGGAACAGCACGATCAGCGCCAGGGCGACGGCCAACGGGACCAGGGTCGCCGGCGCGCCCCAGCCCTCCGCCTCCGTCTGCACGATGCCGTACGCGAGCAGCGCCGTGCCGGCCGTCACGAGCAGGGCGCCCGGCAGGTCGAGGCGGCGTTCGCCGTCGGCGCGGGACTCGTGGATCCAGCGGGCGGCGGCCGCGAGGACGACGGCGCCGAGCGGAACGTTGATGAGGAGCACCCAGCGCCAGTTCAGGCCCTCGGTGAGAACGCCGCCGACGAGTCCGCCGGCGGCGCCGCCGCCCGCGCCGACGGCGGTCCACGTGGCGATGGCGCGGGCCCGTGCGGCGCCCTCCGGAACGGCCGAGGTGAGGATCGTGAGGGTGGAGGGTGCGAGGACGGCGGCGCCGAGGCCCTGTACGGCGCGCGCCGCGAGGAGCTGCCAGTCGGACTGCGCGAGCCCGCCCGCGAGCGAGGCGAGCGTGAACAGGCCGAGCCCGACGAGGAACATCCGCTTGCGCCCGAACAGATCGCCCGCGCGCCCGCCGAGCAGCATGAATCCGGCGAACGCGATCGAGTACGCGTTCACGACCCACTGGAGGCCGGTGGCGCTCATCCCGAGGTCGGCGCGCATGGAGGGCAGCGCGACGTTCACGACGGAGACGTCGAGGACGACGAGGAACTGCCCGGCGCACGCGACGGCCACCACGAGCCAGGTGGGCGGGGTCGGGCGGGTGCGTATCGCGGTACGGGGATCGGCGTCGGACGCGGGAGGCGAATGCAGCATGAGTGTCATGGTCCCAGCCCGGCGGCACCCCGTACATCAGGATTTCGGTGCACGGGCCATAGGACGCGGGTCCTAGGACCCGGACTGCCGGGAAACCCCGTTGCCCGCCGGTCGCCGATCGCACAGACTCCCCGGATGACCTCCGCCACCCCCTTCGCCGCGAAACCCGTCCTGACCGGCGCCAGAGCCGTGCTGCGCCCGTTCACCGAGGACGACGCCGAGGTGATGGCCGTGATCATCGAGGACCCCGAGGTGGTCCGGTTCACGGGCGGCCCGGCCTCCTTCGGTGCGGAGCGGCTGCGCGCCTGGTACGGGTCGCGGTCCGACCAGGACGACCGGCTCGACCTCGCCGTGACGGACCGGGTCACCGGCGAGCTGGTCGGCGAGGTCGTCCTCAACGAGTGGGACCCGGACCACCGCCACGCCACCTTCCGCACCCTCATCGGCCCGCGCGGCCGCGGCCGCGGTGTGGGCACGGAGGCCGCGCGGCTGATCGTCGGCTACGGCTTCGAGACGGCCGGGCTGCACCGGATCGGCCTGGAGGCGTACGCGGACAATCACCGGGCCCGGCACGTCTACGAGAAGATCGGGTTCACCGTCGAGGGCGTGCGCCGGCAGGTCGAGCTGCACGACGGGGTCTGGCGGGACGAGGTGGTCATGGGCCTCCTCGCCGAGGAGTGGCGGGCCCGCTGACCGGGACGCGGCTCAGCGCTTGCGCAGCAGCGTCACCACCGCCGCCCCGCCGAGCCCGATGTTGTGGGCGAGCCCGGTGCGCGCGCCCTCGACCTGCCTGGCGCCCGCCTCGCCCCTCAACTGCCAGGTGAGTTCGGCTGCTTGGGCGATGCCGGTGGCGCCGAGGGGATGCCCCTTGGAGATCAGGCCGCCGGACGGGTTCACGACCCAGCGGCCGCCGTAGGTCGTCGCGCCGGACTCGACGAGTTGGCCCGACTCGCCCGCGCCGCACAGGCCGAGCGCCTCGTACGTGAGCAACTCGTTGACGGAGAAGCAGTCGTGGAGCTCGATGACGTCCACGTCCTCGATGCCGAGGCCCGACGCCTCGTAGACCTGGCGGGCCGCCTCCCGGGACATGGGCTGTCCGACGACGTCGATGCACGACCCCGACGCGAAGGACTCCTCGGTGTCGGTGGTCATCGACTGGGCGACGATCTCGACGGCCTTCTCCCCCAACCCCCGTTCCTCCACGAAGCGTTCGGAGACGACGACGGCCGCGGCGGCGCCGTCCGACGTCGGTGAGCACTGGAGTTTCGTCAGCGGGGCGTGGATGGCCTTCGCGGCGAGAATCTCGTCGACGGTGTACGCGTCCTGGAACTGGGCGTAGGGGTTGTTCACGGAGTGACGGTGGTTCTTGGCGCCGACCGCGGCGAGCTGCGCCTCGGTCGTGCCGTACTTCTCCATGTGCTCACGGGCCGCGTCGCCGAAGATCTGGGCGGTCGGCGGCGACATCTCGAAGCCGTGCCGGGCGGCCATGATGCCGTAGTGGCGGGCCACCGGGGACGTACTGAAGTCGCCGCCGTCCGCTCCCCCGCCCAGCGCGCCGCGCTTCATCTTCTCGAACCCGAGCGCCAGCACACAGTCGCTGATCCCGCCCTCGACGAACTGGCGGGCCATCATCAGCGCGGTGGATCCCGTGGCGCAGTTGTTGTTGACGTTGTAGACCGGGATGCCGGTCAACCCCAGTTCGTACACCGCCCGTTGACCGGCCGTCGACGCCTGGAAGCAGTAGCCGACGGGGACCTGTTGTACGTCCTCGTAGGCGATCCCCGAGTCGGCGAGCGCCGCGCCTCCCGCCTCCTTCGCCATGTCCCAGTACTGCCAGTCACGGCTCTCGGGCTTCTCGAACTTGGTCATGCCGACGCCGACTATGTACGACTTCATGGCTGCACAGCCCTCCTGCCAGTATCTGACGACTCGTCAGATACTGGCAGGGCGCGCCGGTTAACGGAAGGCCGCGAGCCCCGTCAGCGCCTGGCCGAGGGCGAGGGTGTGCATCTCGGTCGTGCCCTCGTAAGTGAGCACGGACTCAAGGTTGTTGGCGTGGCGGATCACCGGGTATTCGAGGGAGATGCCGTTCGCGCCGAGGATGGTGCGGGCGGTGCGGCAGATCTCGATGGCCTCGCGGACGTTGTTCAGCTTGCCGAAGCTGATCTGGGCCGGGTGCACGCCCGCGTCCGAGTCCTTCAGCGCCGACAGGTGCAGGGCCGTCAGCGTCGCCTTGTGGAGTTCGAGGGCCATGTCGACGAGCTTCTGCTGCGTGAGCTGGAACCCGGCGATCGGCTTGCCGAACTGCTCGCGCTGCAAGGCGTAGTCGCGCGCCGACTGCCACGCCGAGCGGGCCGCGCCGGTGACGCCCCACACGATCCCGTACCGGGCCTCGTTCAGGCAGGTGAGCGGGGCGCCGACGCCGCGCGCCTCGGGGAGCCGCGCGGAAGCGGGCAGCCGCACCCCGTCGAGGACCAGCTCGCTGGTCACCGACGCGCGCAGCGACATCTTGTGCTTGATGAGCGGCGCCGAGAAGCCGGGGCTGTCGGTGGGGACGACGAATCCCCGTACGCCGTCCTCGGTCTGCGCCCAGACGACGGCGACGGCCGCGACCGAACCGTTCGTGATCCACATCTTGCGGCCGTCGAGGATCCAGTCCCCGGAAGCGTCGCGGCGGGCCCGCGTCGTCATGGACGCCGGGTCGGAGCCGTGGTCGGGCTCGGTCAGGCCGAAGCAGCCGATGGCCGAGCCCTCCGCCATCCTCGGCAGCCACTCCTGCTTCTGCTCCTCGGAGCCGAAGCGGTGGATGGCGAACATGGCGAGCGATCCCTGGACGGAGACGAAGGAGCGCAGGCCGGAGTCGGTGGCCTCCAGTTCGCGGCAGGCGATCCCGTACGCGCGGGCCGACATCCCGGCGCAGCCGTAGCCCTCCAGGTGCATGCCGAGCAGGCCCATCTTGCCGAAGTCGCGGGCGAGTTCGGGCAGGGCGGGCAGTTCGCCGGATTCGAACCAGTCGGCGATGTGCGGCTCGACCTTGTCGTCGAGGTACTGGCGGACCGTGTCGCGCACGGCGCGCTCCTCGTCGGTGAGGAGGGCTTCCAGGTTGAGCGGGTCGGTCGGGTCGAGCGCGGGGAACGGCATGGTGTCCTCAAACTCCTTGCTGCGTACGGAGATGCGTACGGTCGTTGTGCTGGCCGAGGGTGGGGGGTGCGGTGCGTACGGCGGGGCGTACGCCGTTGAAGCTGACGGGGAAGGCGACCTGGCGCAGGCGTCCTGCCGTCGGGTGGTCGACCTCCTGGACGATGCCGAGCGCCTCGGTCTGCGGGCAGGTGTACACCTCGTCGAGGTGGCGGATGGCCGCGGCGGGCACCCCCGCCTCCTTGAACGTGTCGCACCATGCGCCGACCGTGCGCCGCGCCAGGACCCGCGTCAACTCCGCGTTGAGCGCTGCCCTGTTGACGACGCGGGCGGCGTTCGTGGCGAAGCGCTCGTCGTCGGCGAACGCGGGCAGGCCGACGGCCTCGCACAGTCTGCGGAACAGTGCGTCGTTGCCGACCGCGATGACGAAGTGGCCGTCGGCGGCCTCGTACGCCTGGTACGGGACGAGGCTGGGGTGTCCGGAGCCGAGGCGGGTCGGGCGCTCCCCCGTGGCGAAGTGCGCGGTGGCCCAGTTGGCGTGCAGGGCGAGCTGGGTCTCGTAGAGGGATGTGGTGACGTACTGGCCTCGGCCGGTGCGTGCGCGTTCGACGAGGGCCGAGGTGATGCCGATGAGACCGAAGAGGGCCGCGCCGAGGTCGCCCATCGCGAAGCCTGCCTTGACGGGCGGTCCGTCGGGTTCGCCGGTGAGGGACATGAGCCCGGCGGCGGCCTGGGCGACCATGTCGTAGCCGGGCTCGTCGCGCAGCGGGCCGCTCTCGCCGAAGGCGGAGATGTGCAGGACGACCAGGCGCGGGTGCCGCTCGGTCAGTTCGCGGTAGTCGAAGAGGCGGGCGAGGGTCGAGCCGGGGCGGAAGTTCTCCACGAGGACGTCGGCATCGGCGAGCATGCGCTCCACCTCGGCCCGGCCTTCCGCCGCTTTGAGGTCGAGGGTGACCGAGCGCTTGTTGCGGTTGGCGGCCAGGTAGTACGTGGCGTCGTCGCCCTGGAACGGCGGGCCCCAGCGGCGCGTCGGGTCGCCGCCCTCGGGGTGCTCGACCTTGGTCACGTCCGCGCCGAGGTCGGCGAGGGACATGGTGGCGTACGGGCCCGCGAGGATCTTGGACAGGTCGACGACCTTGATCCCGGCGAGCGGGGCGGCGGCACCCGGGGACTGTCGCGCGGTCGGCTCAGGCATGACGATCACTCTGCCCGCGCGATTAAGTGCTGTCCAAGACTGATTCCGGCGCTCAGTGAGCTGCTATGCCACATAATCGGGCGGTGTCGGCAGGACCCGCTCGGCGATCTCCAGGACGGCGGCGAGGGCGGCGCTGTCGTTCCCGGTCCGCCAGGCGAGCGCGATCGGCAGCACCGGGACACCCTCCCCGACCAGCGGCCGGAACACGACGTGCTCCAGGTGGATGGAGCGCGCGGAGCCGACCACGACGGCGACGCCGACGCCCGCGCCCACGAGCGCGAGGAGGTTGTACGAGTCCGGGGCCTCCTGCGCGATCCGGGGTGCGAACCCGGCGTCGTGGCAGCCCTGCACCATCGCCTCGCGGACCGCCGAGCCGCGGGCCACGGGGAAGGTGACGACGCGCTCGTCGGCGAGGTCGGCGAAGGTGACGCCGTCGCGGGCGGCGAGCCGGTGCCCTTCGGGCAGGGCGCACACCAGCGGCTCGGCGCGCACCACCCGGGCGGTGATCCCGCGCCGCACCGGGAGGGCGGCGACGCCGAGGTCGATGGTGCCGTCGGTGAGCCGGGCGAGCGCTTCGCCGGTGAAGATCTGACCCTCCAACACCAGCTCCACGCCCGGGAGTTCGGAGTTCACGGCGCGGGTGAGGGCGGGCAGCGCGGCGTAGGCGCTGGCGCCGCCGAAGCCGACGGTGACGCGGCCGGTCTCGCCGAGGTGCGCGGTGCGCACGGTGCGGCGCAGGGCGGCGGCGTCGGCGAGCAGCCGCCGCGCCGGCTCGATCAGCGCCTGCCCGGCCGGGGTGAGGCGGACGGAGCGGGTGGTGCGGTCGAAGAGCCGTACGCCCAGGTCCCGTTCGAGGAGCCTGATCTGCTGGCTGAGCGGGGACTGGGCGATGTGCAGGCGCTCGGCGGCCCGTCCGAAGTGCAGTTCCTCGGCGACGGCGACGAACCCGGTGAGGTGTTTCAGCTCCACGGGGCGACGATACGTGCACCCGGCACGTCGCCGTATGGGATGCTCCGCTCGGAGATCGCCATGGCGGTCGCGTGATGTCTACGTGAAGGAAACGTGGAGGGGGCTTTTCCGTGGGGGATCTGACCAAAGGGGCCAACACGTTCGTGCCGACGGTGCCGTTGCGCATCGCGATCCGCAGCTGGCTGCACGGAGCGGCGCTGCTCCTGACGGCCGACGGCAAGGTCCGGGGGGACCATGACGTCGTGTTCGACGGGGCGCCCGCGCACGTGTCGGGCGGCGTGCGGCTCGCCGGGGGCGCGGACGGCACGGTCTGGCTGGAGGCGACGCTGCCCGGCCTCGCGGCGGACGTCGAGCGGGTGCTCGTCGTCGGCTTCACGCGGGGCGGCACGGTGCGCGAGACGGGCGTGCCGTCGGTGGAGGCGTACGCGCAGGACGGCACGTCCGTCGCACGCTACGAGGTGGAGACCGCGGAGCTCGGCGCCGAAACGGCCCTGGTGCTCGGGGAGTTGTACCGGCGCGCCGGAGGCTGGAAGTTCCGGGCGGTGGGCCAGGGGTACGCCGACGGGCTCGACGGGCTGGTGGGGGATCACGGGGTGGGGGCGCTTCCTGCGGCCGGGGCTGCGGTGGCGCCTCCGGCTCCGGCGCCTGTCTCTGTGCCTGCGCCGACGCCTGTGCCGACGCCTGTGCCCGTGCCGGAGGCGGTGCCGTTCGCGCCGCCGGCAGCGGTGGCACCGGCACCGGCACCGGCACCGGCGGACGCGATACCGGCCCGGGCGTCTGCCCCACCGCCGCCCCAACAGGCGGACCACGCCTGGTCGTTCGGCCCGGCCTTCGAGCCGTACACGCTCACCGGCCGCGACAACGACGTGATCCAGGTGGACGGCCTGCCGCCGGGCCCGGTGGTCGTCGAGCTGTGCATCAAGGGCGACGGCTACACCGGCCTCTTCCCGCTGAACTGGCGCAACAAGGAGGGCGAGACCCTCGTCAACAGCACGGAGGAGGACTTCCAGGGCCGCCTGCTGACCGTGGTCCCGCAGCGCGGCCCGCTCCGGCTGCGCCTGCGCGCCGAAGGGCCCTGGCAGGTAAGGGTGTTGCCGCTCGCGGCGGCGCACCGGCTGACGGACGAGTGGCTGGAGTGGCGCGGCCCCGACGTGCTGCTGCACACCGCGGGCCCGGCCGACTTCCACATCCGCTACAAGGGCGACGACAACCTCATCGCCGAGCTCCTTGAGTTCGAGGGCCACGGCGACCCGGCGACCCTGCCGCGCGGCGAGACCCTCATCAACGAGATCGGCGCCCGCCGCGAGACCCACCCCCTGCCCGAGGGCCCGGCCGTCATCCGCCTCGAACGCGCGGACGGCCCCTGGCGGGCCAAACTCAAGGGCATGCAGCCCGGCTCGACCCCCGCAGCGGCTCCGGCTCCGATTCCGGGTCCGGCCCCGACGGTGGTGAGCGACATCCGCAAGGCGTCACGGTGGGGCCGCCGCGGCAGGGACTGACGGGTCCGGCCGTTGCCAGTGGCGTCTGCTGCAATCTCCGTATGACCGCAGCAGACGCCGCCCGCCGGCTTCCCGACATCCCGACCCTGCGCGCCCGGTGCCGTGCCATCGCGGCGGCGGAGGCGCTGATCAACCCGTCGGGCGAGTACGCGTACCACTCGTACTCCGCGGACTGGAGCCCGACCGAGGAGGTCTTCTCGGTGGACAACGGATCGGGGGACGACCTGTCCGTCGTCTTCGGTCCCGCGGGCGCCTACATACGCGTCTTCAGCCACGAATCGCCGATGAGCCCGTACGGCGACGAGGACCATCAGCCCTGGCCGGGCGTCCTCGACACGGTCCCCGCGGCCTTCCAGCGGTACGTGGACGAGCCCGCGTTCGTGGACGAAGGCGGCCTGCCGCGCGTCACCGGCTGCCTATGGCGCGCGGCCGACGACACCCGGTGGCACACCGGGGACATCACCTTCCCCGAGGACGAGGAGGACGCGGACGGCGCGGAGTGGCTCCTCGAACTGCTCCTGGAGGGCACCCCGGAGGCGTTTCGCGAGTGGGCCGAGGACTACTACGAGCAGCCGGTGGACCTGGACGCCGTGCGCCGCGTGTTCGAGACGGCCTGATCACCGGCCCCTAGGCCGCGTCCCTGGGCAGCCCCAGAATCCGTTCGGCGACCACGTTCAGCTGCACCTGTGTCGTGCCCCCGGCGATCGTCAGGCAGCGCGACAGCAGGAAGCCGTGGAGGGCGCGTTCGCCCGGGCCCTCGCGGAGGGCGCCCGCGGGGCCGAGGAGTTCGAGGGCCAGTTCGGCGATCTTCTGCTGGTGCGGGGTCTGGACGAGTTTGCGGACGGAGGCGCCCGCGCCGGGTTCCTCGCCCGCGACCTGGCGCATCGTCGTGCGCAGGCCGACGCAGGCGAGGGCGTGCGCTTCCGCCGCGAGCGCGCCGATCCGTGCCCGGTACGCGTCGTCGAGGTCCGCCGAGCGGGCGAGGAGCGCCTCCAGGCCCGTGTCGAAGGTCAACTGGTCGGCCATGTGCACGCGTTCGTTGCCGAGCGTGTGCCGGGCGACCCGCCAGCCGTCGTCGACCTCGCCGACCACCGCGTCGGCGGGCAGCAGGACGTCGTCGAAGTAGACCTCGTTGAAGAGGGAGTCGCCGGTGATCTCGCGCAGCGGGCGGATGTCGATGCCGTCGGTGTGCTTCATGTCGACGAGGAAGTAGGTGAGGCCCTTGTGCTTGGGCGCGTCCGGGTTGGTGCGGGCGAGCAGGATGCCGTGGTCGGCCCACTGCGCGGCGGACGTCCACACCTTCTGCCCGTTGATCCGCCACCGCCCGTCCGGCAGCCGTTCCGCACGCGTGCGCAGGGAGGCGAGGTCGGAGCCCGCGCCCGGCTCGGAGAAGAGCTGGCACCACAGGACGTCGCCGCGCAGGGTCGCGGGGAGGTGGCGTGCGCGCTGCGCCTCGGTGCCGTGGGTGAGGAGGGAGGGGGCGACCCACGTGGCGATGCCGAGGTCGCTGACCTTCACCCCCGCCGCTCTCAACTCCTCCTGGATCACCAGCTGTTGGACCGGTCCCGCGCCGAGGCCGTACGGCGGCGGCAGGTGCGGGGCCGCGTATCCGGTGGGCGCGAGGGCGCGGCGGGCGGCGGCGGGGTCGAGTCCGCGGGCGCCGTCGATCGCGTCCCGGGCGCTCTCCCGGTACGCGTCGGCCTCGGCGGGCAGGTCGAGGCGCAGCTCGCGGCGCGCCCCGCCTTCCGCGAACCGCAGGGCCCGCAGCCGGTGCGCGTCCCCGGCGCCGATCAGCTGCCGGGCGACGACGGCCCGGCGGAGATAGAGGTGGGCGTCGTGCTCCCAGGTGAAGCCGATGCCGCCGAGGATCTGCACACAGTCCTTGGCGCAGCCGTACGCGGCGTCGAGCGCGGCCCCCGCGGCGAGCCCGGCGACCAGACCGCGTACGTCGGCGCCGGCCCCGTCCGCCAGCGCCCGCGCCGCGTCCCACACGAGCGCGCAGGCCTGCTCGACCCGTACGAGCATGTCGGCGCAGAGGTGCTTGACGCCCTGGAACTGTCCGATGGGCCGCCCGAACTGCTCGCGCACCTTGGCGTGTTCGGCCGCCGTGCCCAGCGCCCAGGCGGCGCCCCCGCACGCGTCGGCGGCGAGCAGCACGGCCGCGACGTCCCGTACGAGACCGGCGTCGACGGGGAGGATCCGGTCGGCCGGGACGACGGCGCCCGCCGCGACGACCTCGGCGGTGGGCCGCGTCGGGTCGGCGCTCTCGTGCGCCCGCACGGTGAGCCCGGCCGTGCCCGCGTCGACGGCGGCCCATACGACGCCGCCCTCGCCCCGCGCCGCGAGGACGAGGAGATCGGCGTCGGCCCCGGTGAGGACCGGCGGCGCCGTCCCGTCGAGCACGAGCCCGCCCGGCCCGGCGACGGCGCTGAGCCCGCCCGGCCCGAACGCGACGGCCCCGACCCGCGAGCCTTCGGCAAGACTCCGCGCCAGTTCCGGCCGCTCGGCCCGGCGCAGCACCTCGGCCGCGAGCACACTCGCCAGGAACGGCCCGGGCAGCGCCGCCCGCCCCGCCTCCTCGACGACCACGGCGAGATCGAGCAGGGTCCCGCCGCCGCCCCCGTACGACTCGGGAAGGTGCACCCCGAGCAGGCCCTGCGCGGCGGCGCCGTCCCAGTAGAGGGGGCGGTGGCCGGGCGCCGGCGGGGCGTCGAGCAGTTTGCGTATCTCTTCGGGCGGGACGGCGCGAGCGATCCAGCCGCGCACGGATCCCGCGAGTTCCCGCTGTTCCTGCGTGATGGCGATGCCCATGGCGCGCACGGTAGAACACGTTCCAGTAGACCGGAAGACCGAATCTGACGCCATATCAGAAAAGGCGGATCGACGGCGGATCCACGGCAGATCCACGGCGGACCGATGAGGCGCAGATCACCTCGAACGGCGCCCCATGTAATGAAAAGGTCAAGACTTCCGCTGGTACGACGATCGTCGGAATAGTCGCCCGAGGAAACAAGTTCGGCTTACACGCAACCTGCCCGCACCCCGCACAGCGCCGTGCATGCGACCGACCCCCGAAACAGCCTTCCGGAGGCCCCCCTTCATGTCCCAGCCGACGGCCCCAACCCGCCGAACAGGCGGCGTCGTCCCCATCCTCGCCTTCGCCGGCATCGTCGTCGCGGTCATGCAGACCCTGCTCGTCCCGGTGATCAAGGACCTGCCGGAGCTGCTGAGCACCGCGCCCTCCAACGCCACCTGGGTCATGACCTCGACCCTCCTCGCCGGCGCCGTCGCCACCCCGATCATGGGCCGCCTCGGCGACCTCGCGGGCAAGCGTCGGATGCTGCTCACCAGCCTCGCGATCATGGTCGTCGGCTCGCTGGTCTGCGGGTTCACCGACAACCTCCTCGTGATGATCGTCGGCCGCGCCCTCCAGGGCTTCGCCATGGGCGCCATCCCGCTGGGCATCGGCCTGATGCGCGACATGCTGCCGCGCGAGAAGCTCGGCTCGGCCATGGCCCTGATGTCCTCGTCCATCGGCGTCGGCGGCGGTCTCGCCCTGCCGCTGGCCGCACTCGTCGCCCAGCACGCCGACTGGCACGCGCTGTTCTTCGGCGCCGCCGGCCTCGGTGTCGTCTCGATCGTGCTCACCCTCGTCTTCGTCCCGGAGAGCCCGCTGCGCGCGCAGGGCACCTTCGACGTCGCCGGGGCCATCGGCCTCTCCCTCGGCCTGGTCCTCTTCCTCCTCCCCATCACCAAGGGCAGCGACTGGGGCTGGAGCAGCGGCACCACGCTCGGCCTGTTCGCCGCAGCGCTCGTCGTACTGCTCGCCTGGGGCGCGATGGAGCTGCGCCTGAAGGCCCCGCTCGTCGACCTGCGCACCACCGCCCGCCGCGAGGTCCTGCTCACGAACCTCGCCTCGATCATGGTCGGTGTCGCCTTCTACGCGATCTCCCTGGTCCTGCCCCAGCTCCTCCAGCTCCCGTCCGCCACCGGCTACGGCCTCGGCCAGTCGATGGTCGTCGCCGGTCTGTGCGTGGCGCCGCTGGGCCTGACGATGATGTTCACCGCCCCGGTCTACGCCCGCCTGTCGGCGAAGTTCGGCCCGAAGTTCACGCTGATCCTCGGCATGCTGATCATCGCGATCGGCTACGGCGCGGGCATCGGCCTGATGAGCGCCGCCTGGCAGACGATCATCATCGCCGTCGTCGTCGGCGCGGGCATCGGCCTCGCCTACTCCTCGCTCCCCGCCCTGATCATCGGTGCGGTCGACCCGTCCGAGACGGGCGCGGCCAACGGCCTCAACACCCTGATGCGCTCCATCGGCACGTCGGTGTCGTCGGCCGTCATCGGCATGGTCCTGGCCAACACGGCGAACCACGTGGGCGGCGTCGCGATCCCCACGATGCACGGCTTCCGTGTCTCGTTCCTGATCGCCACCGCGGCCGTCGCGGTCGGCGTGGTGCTCGCCCTGTTCCTGCCGAAGCGCAAGGTCGCCGTCGTGCAGCTGCGGGCCAGCAGCGAGGAGGACGCCAACATCGCGAACGCCGAAGAGGTCCTCGCCCACTTCCGCGGCCAGGTCGTCGACCCGGCGGGCATGCCCGTCGCCCGCGCCAAGGTGACCCTCATCGACCGCCGCGGCCGCCAGGCAGGCGCGGCCCTGACCGACCCCGAGGGCCACTACGCCCTCGACGTCCCGGACGCCGGTTCCTACGTCCTCGCGGTGACGGCCGCCGGCCACGCGCCGCGCGCCTCGGCCGCCACGCACCACGGCGAGAACCGCCCGGTGCAGGTGGACCTCGCACTTGAGGCGGTCGCCGAGCACGTCGGGTAACCCCCGACGCACGGCGCCCGGGCAGGGCGCAGCGGGGCCGGAACTGCCGGGGTACGGAAACCGGCACCGGCCCCGTTCTGCCGTCCGGGCCCCGGCCCCTGCCGCTTCCGGCCGGCGGACGATGCCGGAGGAAGAAGGGGGCGGGCGAGCGATGGCAACGCGGGCGAGATCGAGAGCGACGGCGCACAGGGGCAGCGCTCCGGGTCGTACGGCTCTGGACACGTCGCCGAGCTGGGTGCGGTGCACGGGCGTGGTGCTGGTGCTCCTCCCTGATCGCGGCAGTGCTTTCCCATCTCGCGGCTGCGGGATCGGCCTCCCGGCGGTGTGGCTCGGCATCCCCTGGCCGATGGTGCCCCTCGCCGGCGTCCCCGCGACGGCCGTCGTCGCGCTGCGGGCACGTCCCCGGCTCCCGCTGCCTCGTCCCCGTACGGCAGCATGAGCGCCATGACCACCACAAGCCACAAGCCCGCGCCGGAGATCCTCGCCGCCTTCGAGAACGCCAAGGGGTTCATGCCGCTCGGCGAAGGGCTCGCGCTGTACGCCGCCGCCGTCGAGGCGACGGCGCTCGGGCTGCCGCTCCTGGAGGTCGGCACGTACTGCGGGCGCTCCACGATCCTGCTCGCCGACGCCGCCCGCGCGGCAGGCCTGACGGCCCTGACCGTCGACCACCACCGCGGCAGCGAGGAGCAGCAGCCCGGCTGGGACTTCCACGACCCGGAGACCGTCGACCCGGTGGTCGGCGCGATGGACACGCTCCCGACCTTCCGGCGGACCCTGCACGCGGCGGGCCTGGAGGACCACGTGGTCGCGCTCGTCGGCAGGTCACCGCAGGTCGCGAAGGTGTGGGGCGGCAAGCTCGGCTTCGTCTTCATCGACGGCGGCCACACCGACGAGCATGCCACCGCCGACTACGAGGGCTGGGCCCCGCACGTCGCCGACGGTGGACTCCTCCTCATCCACGACGTGTTCCCCGTCAAGCACGACGAGTGGACCGGACAGGCCCCGTACCGCGTGTACCAGCGGGCCCTCGCGTCCGGCGCGTTCACCGAGGTCTCGGCACACGACTCGCTGCGCGTCCTGCGGCGAACGGGAGCGGGGATCTGAGCCCCCGGTTAGGGTCGGGGACGTGTCGTACGTAGGACCTGACCCAGATGACGCCGACGGCTTCGATGACTACTACCGCGGCGGCGACCCCGGGGGCCGCCGCCGGTTCGGTGGCCGGCCCGTGCTGGTCACGTTCGCCGCGCTCGTGCCCACGGCGCTGGCGGCCTGGCTGCTGTGGCAGGTGGTGAGCGGCCCCGGCGAGAGCACACCGCCGAAGGTGCTCCCGGCGCCCGGCCAGTCGTCCACGTCGGCGGCCGGGGCCAGCGACGACGCGAAGAAACCGTCGCCGTGGCCCTCCAAGTCGTCCGCGTCGCCGTCCCCTTCGAAGACGGCCACCCGCAAGCCCTCCCCGTCCTCGAAGCCCGCGGGCGGCGGCTCCGGTCCCCTCAAGGGCAAGGTCGTCGTGATCGACCCGGGTCACAATCCGGGGAACTTTCGGCACACGGCCGATATCAATCGCACCGTGAACGTCGGCAACGGCAGCAAGGCGTGCGACACCACTGGTACGTCCACCAACGCCGGTTACACAGAAGCCCAGTTCACGCTGGACGTGGCGCGCCGCATGAAGACCGTCCTCGAACAGCAGGGCGCCACCGTGCGGTTGACGCAGAACGGCGACCGGGCCTGGGGCCCCTGCGTCGACGAGCGCGCCCGGATCGGCAACGCCGCGAAGGCCGACGCCGTCGTCTCCGTCCACGCCGACGGCTCCGCGTCCGGCAACCGCGGCTTCCATGTGATCCTTCCCGCATCCGTGCACGCGGGCGCCGCGGACACCCGCCCGATCGTCGCCTCCTCGCGCGACCTCGGCGAGCGCGTCGCGGGCAAGTTCCTGCAGGTCACGGGCGAACCCCCGTCGAACTACGTGGGCGGCGGCACAGCCCTCGACACCCGCTCCGACCTGGGCGGCCTCAACCTGTCGACGGTCCCCAAGGTGTTCATCGAATGTGGCAACATGCGGGACTCGCAGGACGCGGGCCGGCTGACCTCCGGCTCCTGGCGGCAGAAGGCGGCGCAGGGCATCTCTGAGGGAATCGTGAGTTTCCTGCGCGGGTAGCCGTCACCGTATGGATCTCGGCAGACACCTGTCGTAGGGGGGCGATAGTGTCGTCCCTACGATGAGGGGCCACCCCCGCGCTTGGCGCCGCCTCCACCGATGACGAGACGACTGACGAAGGACCTGAAGTGAATATCCGCTCCCTCACTCGAGGCGACGGCGTGGTGATCGGAGCAGCGGTGTTGCTGTTCATCGCCTCGTTCCTCGATATCTACTCCGCCGACGACGCCCCGGACAGCGTCGAGTTCCCGAACGGCTGGGAAAGCGGCCCGTTCCTGATGAGCGTCGTCCTGTCGGGGATCATCGGAGCCGTGCTCATCGTGGTGGCCCGCGGACTGCCGCAGCCGCGCAAGGTCGCCGGCCTCGACCTCGGCCAGTTCGGCGTGGCGGCAACGGTGTTCGCCGCCTGGGGCGCGCTGGCCAACATCTTCGACCCGACCAGCGGCGTCGACAACCTGGGCTCCGGCGGCAGCGGTATCGACGCAGGCATCGGCCTCATCCTCGCCCTCATCGCCACCCTGGTCATGGCCGCCGCCGCCATCGCCACCCCCCTGGTCCCCGCTCTCAAGGGCGCCCTCGTCGGCGCCCCGCGTCCGCAGCAGCCGCAGCCCTACGGCGGTCAGCCGCAGGGTGGTTACGGGTACCCGGGCGCCCAGCAGCCGGGTCAGCCCTACGGCGCGCAGCCGGGGCAGCCGGGTCCGGGACAGCACGGTCAGCCCGCGCAGCACGGTCAGCCCGGTCCGGGGCAGCCGTACGGCGCTCAGCCGCAGCAGGCCGCCGCGCCCGCGCCGCAGCCGTCGCAGGGCGGTCAGCCGGCCGCCGACTTCTCGCCGTTCTGGTTCGCGGTGCCGGTGCCGCGCCCGCTGTACGCGGAGGACGGCAACCCGACGCCGATCGCCGAACTGGCGCCGGGTACCTGGTACTTGGCCGTCGAGCAGCGCGGCCCCGGCCTCGTCGCCCAGACGCAGGACGGCCGTCGTGGTGTGCTCCAGGACACCACGGGGATCCAGCGCGGCTGACGTACCCCACAGCCAGTAAAGGCCCCTCGCCCACCTTCCGGGCGAGGGGCCTTTCGCGTACAGTCACCCACCGAAACTGACGGACCATCAGGTGACTTCGGGCAGGGGTGGCGCTCATGCGGCTCGGCATCGCACTCGGCTACTGGGGGCGCGGGCCGGACCCCGATCACCTCCAACTCGTCAAGCACGCGGAGGAGTTGGGTTACGACTCCGTGTGGACCGCCGAGTCTTGGGGGTCCGACGTCTTCACCCCCCTCACCTGGTTCGCGGCGCACACGAGCCGGATCCGGCTCGGCACCGCCATCGCGCAGATGGCGGCCCGCTCCCCCACCACGACCGCGATGCACGCACTCACCCTCGACCATCTGTCCGGCGGGCGCATGATGCTGGGCCTCGGCCTGTCCGGGCCGCAGGTCGTGGAGGGGTGGTACGGACGGCCGTTCCCGAAGTCGCCGCTCACCGCCACCCGCGAGTACGTGGATGTCGTACGCCAAGTCCTCAGGCGGGAAGGGCCCGTCGAGGTCGACGGCCGGTTCCACCCCCTCCCCTACCGCGGCGACGACGGGACCGGGCTCGGCAAGGCGCTCAAGCCGATCACGCACCCGCTCCGCGCCGACCTGCCGATCCTGCTCGGGGCGGAGGGGCCGAAGAACATCGCGCAGACGACGCGGATCGCGGACGGCTGGCTGCCGCTGTACTGGTCGCCGACGCGCACCGACGTGTACGAAGCGTCGCTCACCGACCTGCCCGCCGGCTTCCTCGTCGCCCCCATGGCCCGCGCGAAGGTCTGCGACGACGTCGCCGAAGGGCTGCTGCCCGTCAAGGCGATGCTCGGCTTCTACATCGGCGGCATGGGGCACGCCACCCGCAACTTCCACGCCGATCTGATGGCAAGGATGGGATACGCGGAGGAGGCCCGGCGGATCCAGGAGCTGTTCGCCGAGGGGCGGCGCGAGGAGGCGGTGCTCGCCGTGCCGGACGCGTTCGCCGACGAGATCTCCCTGGTGGGGCCGAGGGAACGGATCGCCGAGCGTCTGGAGCTGTGGCGCAAGGGGCCCGTGACGGACCTGCTGGTGCTCTCCCCCGACCCGCACACCCTGCGTGTGCTCGCCGAGCTCAACTCCTGAGCTCCGCGCTCCGTCCGGGCGTTGTCAGTGGGCGCTCGTACGCTGTTTCCCCGACGGCCGAAGACCGGCCGCGCCGAGGGAGGGGTGGGGCCATGGGTGGCAATGCGTGGGCGACGACGGGGGCCTATCAGGCGGACCTGGCAGCGGCCTTCCGCGCCGAGCAGGAGCGGGAACTGGCCGCGGACGACCACGGGTTCGCAGGCCGCACGATCGAGGAGCTGTGGGACGACCCGGAGTGGCACGAGTACATCTTCACCGGGGGCACGGCCACCGTCCTGGACCTCGTGTGCCTGGTCGAGGCGACGGACCGCGACCCCGGCCCCGTGATGAGACCGCTGACCGACGCGGAGATACGGGCCTGGTGCCCCGGTGGCCGCCCGACCCACGCCGAGTGGGAGGCCGCCCTCGACACCGACGTCCTCGACTATCCGGCGCGCGGTTGCGGGAACTGCACGGTGCTCCACGACGAGGAGGGGCGGCCCACGAGGATCGCGTACTGGGGTGTCACGGCCGACTGAGCACCCGGCGGGGTTACGAGCCGGAGGTCAGCTGGGAAGCCGACGGCACCTTGTTCGTCACCTCGGCGCCCGCGCTCTTCCCGGCGTCCTTGACGCTGTTGATGATGTCGTCGAACGAGCCGGCCACCCCGTCGACGCCGTCGCCCTTGCGGAGCTTGCTCGGCAGGTCCTTGAGGGACTCGATGCCGGCGGCGAGCGGCGCGACCGCCTTGGAGAGGGTCGGGTCGCCCTCGGCGTTCTTCACGGCGGCCTTGAGCCTGTTGTACGTGAAGGCGCCCGCGACGCCGGCCTTGATCAGTGCGAACTTGCGTCCGTCGGCGCCCTTCTTGAAGGTGCCCGCACGCCAGGGCTTCACGATCCACTGGTAGGTGGCGCCGGCCGCGAGGCCCGCGTTCGCCACGAAGCGGGTCTTGGCGAACTTCTGCCGCTCCGCCGAGCTGCTGCTCGACGGGGACGACACGGCGTCCTCGTCGCCGCCGCCGCACGCGGTGGTGCCGGCCAGCAGGGCGCCGCACATCAGCACGGCCACGACGAGGCGGCGTACGGGCAGGGGGAAGGTGGGCACCACGGGGACCTCCGGGGCAGGTGGGGCGAGTGCGCTGCTGGCAGCCTCACCCGGGCCCCGCGGCTGCGCCACTCGGGCGAGCCCGAACGTGTCCCGCCCTTGTCCCACGGCGTTTCCCGGCCGGAATCCGGGACACCCGGACCGTATGTCTGCGAATCGGCATTACCGAGGCACCAACGAAGCGGGCCGGGTCGTCATGGTCGTCGCCGACGTCCTCGCCCTGATCCTCGGACTGTGGATCCTGATGTATCTGCTGGACGCGAACCGGGGCAACGACCTGGTGCAGTTCATCCACAACGCGGCGAACTGGCTGGCGGGCTGGTCGCACGACCTGTTCACGTTCGACGAGGCCTGGGCGCGGGTAGTTGCCGGGTACGGCCTGGCGGCAGTGGTGTACCTGTTCGTCGGCCACGCCGTCGCGAACCGGCTCAGGCGGTACTGACGTCACCGACGGTCCAGGGTTCGGCGACTCGTCTCTCCCGCAACTGAGCAGTCCTGCGTGCGACTACGCGCAGCAATCCGGTTCGACGCCGGACGGGAGCAGCTCTCCGCCGAACACATGGCACGTCGCCTCGTCGCCGCCGAGTGCGGCGACCGCCAGCAGGACGGACCCCGCGGTCCACGTCGTGAGTTCCTCCGGCCACACGGCCCGGTCCTCGAAGACGTAGCCGGTCCAGTAGAGGCCGGTCCGCGGGTCCCGCAGGTGCTGGATGTCCTGAAGGATCGTGAGCGCACGGTCGGACTCGCCCACCGCCCACAGGGCGAGGGCGAGTTCGGCGCTCTCGCCGCCCGTCACCCAGGGGTTCGGGACGACGCAGCGCACGCCGAGGCCGGGGACGACGAACTTCTCCCAGTCGGCCTCGATCCGCTCCTTCGCCTCGTCCCCGCGCAGGGCGCCGCCGAGGACCGGGTAGTACCAGTCCATCGAGTAGCGGTTCTTGTCGAGGAAGCGCTCCGGGTGGCGGCGGATCGCGTGGCGCAGCGCGCCGACCGCCAACTCCCAGTCGGGCTGCGGCTCTTCGCGCTGCTCGGCGATGGCGAGGGCGCAGCGCAGCGCGTGGTGGATCGACGAACTGCCCGTCAGGAGCGCGTCGTCGACGGGCGTGCCGTCGTCCTCGCGCTTCCAGCCGATCTGACCGCCGGGCTGCTGAAGCCGCAGCACCCACTCGATCGCGGCGAAGACGACGGGCCACATGCGGTCCAGGAACGCGTCGTCGCCGGTGGAGAGGTAGTGGTGCCAGACGCCCACGGCCACGTACGCCACGAAGTTGGTCTCGCGGCCGCGGTCGGTGACGTCGTCGGGGTCGCCGTCGTGGTAGGCGGCGTACCAGGACCCGTCCTCGTTCTGGTGCCGGGCGAGCCAGTCGTAGGCGCGCTCGGCGGCCTCGTGCTCGCCGGCCACGTCGAGGGCCATGGCGGCCTCGGTGTGGTCCCACGGGTCGAGGTGGTGGCGGCGGAACCACGGGATGGCGCCGTCGGGGCGCTGCACGGCGAGGATCCCCGCGACCGTGCGGGCGGCCTGATCGGCCGTCAGGACGCCTGCGAGGACGAGGAGTTCGGTCCGCTCGGGACTGCTCACGCAGCGGCCCCGCTGGGGTCCTTCGGGAGGTGCGGCTTGGTGGCGTACGCGACGAAGCTCTTGCCGACGACCGGGTTCAGGAGCTGCTCGGCGACCCGGGTCAGGGCGGGCTTCTTCATGATGTCCCAGACCAGGAGCTTGTGGTACGCCTTCACGGGCAGCGCCTTGTCGTTGTCGACACCGAACGCGCACTTGAGCCACCAGTAGGGCGCGTGCAGCGCGTGCGCGTGGTGGGTGCCGTACGGCTTGAGGCCCGCTTCGCGCATCTTGGCGAGGAGTTCGTCGGCCTTGTAGATGCGGATGTGGCCGCCCTCGACCTCGTGGTACTCGTCGGACAGCGCCCAGCAGACCTTCTCGGGCCCGTAGCGCGGCACGGTGACGGCGATGCGCCCGCCGGGCTTGAGGACCCGGACCATCTCGGCGAGGACGCCCTTGTCGTCGGGGATGTGCTCCATGACCTCGCTGATGATGACGACGTCGAACGACTCGTCGGGGAAGGGGAGTTGGAGCGCGTCGCCCTCCATCGCGGTGGCCGTGGCGCCGGCCGGGGCCTCACCGGCCTCCTTCATCGCGGCGAACCACTTGGCGACCTCGGCGATCTCCTCGGCGTTCTGGTCGAGGGCGACGACCTGCGCCCCGCGCCGGTAGCACTCGAACGCGTGCCGTCCGGCCCCGCACCCGAGATCGAGGACGCGGTCGCCCGCGGCGAGCGGGAAGCGGGTGAAGTCGACGGTCAGCACGTGGCCCTGCTTTCCTGGGGGGTCTCTTCGGTCACAACGGCGGTCGTGGGGCGGGGAGTCGGGCGCCCGGCGCGCTCGATCGACTCGCGGTACAGGTCGGCGGTGCCCTGCGCGGCGCGCGCCCACGTGAAGCGCTCCAGGACGCGGGTGCGGCCGGCCGCGCCGAGCCTGACCCGCAGCACCGGGTCGTCGAGCAGCCGGTTGATGCCCGCGGCGAGCGCGCCCGGGTCGCCCGTCGGGACGGCGATGCAGGTCTCCCCGTCGGGGCCCGCGACCTCGGGGATCGCGCCGCCGGTGGTGGCGACGAGCGGGGTGCCGGTGGCCATGGCCTCGGCGGCGGGCAGCGAGAACCCTTCGTAGAGCGAGGGCACGCAGGCGACCTGCGCGGAGCGGACGAGGTCGACGAGCTCCTGGTCGCTGATGCCCTTGACGAACTCGACGGCGCCTTCGAGCCCGTACCGCTCGATGGCCTGCGCGACCGGGCCGTCCTCGGCGCGCTTGCCGACGACGACGAGGTGCGCCTCGGGGTGTTCGGCGCGCACCTTGGCGAGCGCCTCGACGAGGAAGACGAGGCCCTTGAGGGGGACGTCGGCGCTGGAGGTCGTCACGATGCGGCCCGGCACCTCGGGCACCGCCGGGTTCGGCGAGAAGAGGTCGGTGTCGGCGCCGATGTGCACGACGCGGATGCGGCCCGGGCGCACGCCGAGGTCCTTGACGATCTCGTCGCGGGAGGTGCCGGAGACGGTGAGCACGGACGGCAGGCGGCGCGCGACGCGCTTCTGCATGCGCGTGAACGCGTACCAGCGGCGCTTGGACATCCGCTGCCGCCAGTTCTCGGCGGCGTCCAGCTCCAACTGCCGGTCGACGGTGATGGGGTGGTGGATCGTCGACACGAGCGGGGCGCCGATGTCCCCGAGGAGACCGTAGCCGAGCGTCTGGTTGTCGTGGACGACGTCGAACTGGCCGCGGCGCTCGCGCAGATGGCGGCGGGCGCGCAGCGAGAAGGTCAGCGGCTCGGGGAAGCCGCCGGTCCACATGGTGCCGACTTCCAGGGCGTCGATCCAGTCCCGGTACTCGTCGCGCTTGGGCGTACGGAAGGGGTCGGGGCTGCGGTACAGGTCGAGGCTCGGCAGCTCGGTGAGCGAGAGACCCTCAAGGCCCTCGCCCTCGTCGAGGACGGGGTAGGGCTGGGAGCCGATGACCTCGACGCGGTGGCCGAGGCGGGCGAGCTCACGGGAGAGATGGCGGACATACACCCCCTGACCACCACAGAACGGGTTGCCCTTGTACGTGAGGAGAGCGATGCGCAACGACTCCGCGGTCACTCCAGGCCACCCTTCTCCCTACTTGCCCGTGGACACTACTTGGGGCGCTAATCTAGAACAAGTTTCAGACTTGATCGTTCAATGAGCATCGAATCTACCGGCAGGTAGCCGGCCTGTGACGGGCGGATCAGGTGATTCACGCCACGGGCCGGGACACGGGACACGGAAGCGGACAGATGACAGCTCCGGACGCGAGAAGCTCTGCACAAGGGGGCGCCGCGGCGCTCACGGAGCGGCAGGAGGCACGGCGCCGCCGGATCCTGCACGCGAGCGCCCAGCTGGCGGCGCGCGGCGGCTTCGACGCGGTGCAGATGCGGGAGGTCGCCGAGTCGTCCCAGGTCGCGCTCGGCACGCTGTACCGCTACTTCCCGAGCAAGGTCCATCTCCTCGTGGCCACGATGCAGGACCAGCTCCAGCACATGCACACGACGGTCCGCAAGCGCCCGCCCGCCGGGGCCACCTCCTCCGAGCGGGTCGCCGAGACGCTGATGCGGGCCTTCCGGGCGCTCCAGCGCGAGCCGCATCTGGCCGACGCGATGGTCCGCGCCCTGACCTTCGCGGACCGCAGCGTCAGCCCCGAGGTCGACCAGGTCTCGCGGCAGACGACGGCGATCATCCTGGACGCGATGGAGCTCGACGACCCGACCCCTGCCCAGCTCTCGGCGGTCCGCGTCATCGAGCACACCTGGCACTCGGCGCTGATCACATGGCTGTCGGGGCGCGCCTCGATCGCCCAGGTGAAGATCGACATCGAGACGGTGTGCAAGCTGATCGACCTCACGGTGCCCGACACGGCACGCGGCGCTGCGCCCGAGGGCCGATAACCCGTCAAAGTCGGCCGCCGCCTCCTTGGCCAGTTCTGCCCATCCGCTCCGGGGAACCCGCCCGCTTGAATTGTTCATGCGAAGTCTTCATGCACGGGACCAGCGGCCGGAGCGGGGCTTGAGGGGGCAGACGTGACCCGGGTACTTCTTGTGCAGGACTCCTGTCTGATGCGGTCGGCACTCGCCGAACGCCTCGACAGAGAACCGGACTTGGAGGTGGATCACACACCGTGGCACAGCGCGCCGGGGAGGGTGGGCGCGCTCAGGCCGCAGCTCTGCGTGGCCGACCTCGACTACGAGGCGTCGTACGGGATCCCCCCGCTGGGCGAGCTGAGGTGCTCGCTGCTCGTGCTCGCCACCCGGAGCAGGCCCGGCCTGCTGCGCCGCGCGCTCGAGGTGCAGGCGCTCGGTTACGTGGACAAGGACGGCCCCGTCGAGCGGCTTCTGCTGGGCATCCGGCAGGTGGCCCGGGGAGAACGTTTCATCGACGACTCCCTGGGCTTCGGCTTCCTCAAGGCGTCCCAGAACCCTTTGACGCGACGGGAGTTGAGTGTTCTGTCGCTCGCCGCCGAGGGCGCGCCCGTCGCGGAGATCGCGCGGCGGCTGCATCTGTCCAACGGGACGGTGCGCAACTACATGGCGGCCATCACCCGCAAGATCGGCGCCCGCAACCGCATCGACGCGATCCGGATCTCGCAGGGCGAGGGCTGGTTATGAGGCCGGGCTCATGAGGGGCTGGTCATGAGGCCACCCGGGGCGGCCGGCCCTGGCGCGTCCAGACGCCGGCCAGTTCGCGGTAGAGGGGCGAGCGGTGGAGGAGCTCCTCGTGGGGGCCGCAGACGGTGCGCGGGCCGTCCATGACGAGGGTGCACGGCGCCCGCAGCGCTGAGCTGAGGCGGTGCGCGACGACGACGAGGGTGCCGCCGGGCCGCTCGGCGAACGCCCGCTCGGCGCGGGCCTCCGCCGCCGGGTCGAGGTGGCAGGTGGCCTCGTCGAGGAGGGCCAGCGGCGCGGGCGACAGGTAGGCGCGGGTCAGTGCGATCAGTTGCCGCTCCCCCGCGGACAGCGCCGCCGGGTCGACGGGGGCGTCGAGGCCGCCGAGCCGGTCGAGCAGTGGGGTGAGGCCGATCGCCGCGGCGGCGGCGCACAGCTCGTCGTCCGGCACCGGGTCCGGGCGCAGGTAGCCGAGGTTGGCGCGGAGTGCGCCGCTGAAGACGTACGCCTCCTGGGGGATCAACACGCGTTGCCGCACCGCCTGTTGGGCATCGGCGGGGAGCCCGTGCACCCGGACCTGTCCGGCGTCGGGCGTGAGCAGTCCGGCGGCGAGGCCGGCCAGGGTCGACTTGCCGATGCCGCTGGGTCCGACGACGGCGAGGTGGCCGCCGCGCGGGACGGTCAGGTCGAGGCCGTCCACCACCGGGTCGGCGCCGGTGCCGTAGGCGAAGGTGAGCGAGGAGATCTCCAGGGCGGGGGCACTCTCGGATCCGGCCACCAACGCCCTTGCCGGAAGCGGCTGTTCAGCGGCCTCGTACGTGAGGCGGCGCAGCACCACGACCAGGCGGGAGCCGCCGACGCCGAGGCCGTGGACGAGGCCGCGCAGGGCGGGCAGCAGCGACTGGGTGACGTAGGCGATGGCGCCGATCAGGGCGCCGGGGCTGACCCCGCGGTGCAGGGTCCAGGGAGCCGTCAACAGGAGCAGGACCAGCGGGAGCTGCCCGCCGACGCCCAGGGCGAGGACACGGAGGACGGACCAGTGGGCGAGGGCGCTCGACGTGCGCCGGCCGCGCTCGATCACCTGGTCCGCGTCCGCCGCCATCGGCTCCTCGGCTCCGGCGGCCGTGATGTCCCTGAGTCCGCCGCACACCGCGCCGAGCCGCGCCGAGACGGCCTCGTCCGCGGCGAGGAACGCCTCCTGCCTGCGGGCCAGCGGGCGCAGCGTCGCCAGGAACAGGGCGACACCCAGGACCAGGGGCGGCGCGACGACGAGGAGCAGCGCCGGGGCGAGCGAGAACAGGCCGACCAGGGCGCCGGCCGCGGTGACGACGAAGGTGCGCGCCACCATGACGATCCCGGCGAAGGTGTCGCGGGCGATCTCCACCTGCTGGGTGAGCCGGGACACCGCTCCCCCGTCGCCGTCGCGCACACCGCGGTCGACGACCTTGCGGACGAGCACGTCGCGTAGTGGTTCGACGAGTTGGGCGACGGCCGCGTAGACGCGGGCCGTTCCGAGCGCGCCCGCGAGGACGCCGAGTGCGGCGGCGCCGAGCCACAGCAGCCCTGTGCCCTGCCGTCCGGCGAGGAAGCCGTCGTCGAGGGCGCGGGCGAGGGCGTAGCCGAGGAGGAACGTCTGCCCGGCCTCCAGGACCGACCAGGCGGCGAGCCGTACGAGGACGGCCCGGCGGCGCAGCAGGAAGCGGGCGCCGCGGCGGTACGTTCCCGGGGGCGCCCCCGCCTCGCCGGTCATCCGGCGAACACCGCCCGGTACTCGGGGTCGCGCCACAGCCGTTCGTGCGGGCCGACCGCGCGGACCCGGCCCGCTTCCAGCCAGGCGACCGTGTCGGCGCGGGCGGCGGTCGTGGCGCGGTGGGCGACGACGAGGCGGGTGGCGCCGCGGCCGGGTGCGAGGAGGGCGGCGGCGATCTCGCGTTCGGTGATCATGTCGAGGCTGGACAGCGCGTCGTCCAGGATCAGGAGCCGGCCGCCGTGGGCGAACGCCCGTGCCAGTCCCAGGCGTTGGGTCTCGCCGCCGGAGAGCGGGGCCTCGGCGCAGGCGGTGTCGTAGCCGTGCGGCAGGCGGCGCACGAAGCCGTCGGCACGGGCCGTGCGGGCGGCGGCGACGACGTCGGCGCGGGGGCGCGGCGTGGGGCCGAGGGCGATCGTGTCGGCGAGGGTGGTGCCGAGCAGGGCGGGGCGCTCGAAGGCGTGGCCGATCGCGCGGCGCAGGGCGGTGCGGCTCAGCTCGGGCAGCGGGACGCCGTCGAGGAGGACGGTGCCGGAGTCCGGGTCGGCGAGGCGCCCCGCGACGGCGGCGAGCAGGGACTTCCCGGCGCCGGACGCGCCGACCACGGCGAGGGTGGCTCCGGCGGGCACGGTGAGGTCGACGTGGTCGAGGACGGTGCGCCCGTCGCGGCGGACGGTGACGCCGCGCATCTCCAACTCGCCGCCCGATACGGGCAGTTGCTCATCCCCGTAGGAAGGTGCGGGGAGGTCGAGGACGTCGCCGAGGCGGTGGGCCGCGGCCCGGGTGCGGATCAGGGCCGAGAGGTCGCCGACGAGGACGCCGATGCCGGTGGCGAGGACCACGTACCGGGACGCGGCGAGGAGTTCGCCGACGGAGATCCGGTGGTGCAGGAGCAGATAGCCCGCCGTCGCGACGACCGTGAGCTGGAGCAGGGGCGCCAGGGCGACGGCGCCCGCGCTCGCCCGGCCCTGAACGCGCCACATCCGCCGTCCCTGGTGGGCGAGTTCGGGCAGCGGTTGCAGGATGCGGGCGGCTTCGCGGTCGGCGGTGTGCGCGGCGGCGATGGTGCGGGCGCCGCCGATGGCCTCGGTGAGCCGGGTGGCGAGGTCGCCCTGGGCGCGCAGATACGCGGAGACGCAGTCGGAGGAGGCGCGGGCGAAGGCGCGCAGGAGGAGGACGAGGGCGGGCGCGCCCGCGAGGAACGCGGCGGCGAGCCAGGGGTCGGTGACGCCGAGGGCGACGATCGCGCCGATCGGCGTGAGCAGGGTGGCGAACAGGGCGGCGGCGATGGCGGGCGCGGGTCCGGCCTGCGCGGTGGAGCCGACGAGCCGCGCGACGAGGTCACCTGCGGGCAGCCGGGCGGTGGTCCGGGGGCCTGCCGCGAGGACGTGGCGCAGCAGGCGGTGGCGCAGCCGGGCGGTGGTGCGGGCGTTCGTGGTGCCGGTGAGGACCGCCTCGGCGGCGTCGAGGACCACGAGGGCCGCGACGAGGGCCCCGGCGGTCAGGAGCCATCGTCCGACGTCGCCGCCGACGGAGTCGACGGCCCCCGCGGTGTGCGCGGCGAACAGGGCGTCGAGGGTGCGGCCGAGGACGTAGGGCAGGAGCAGGCCCGCGCCCGCCGCGGCGGCGGTGACCAGGCACAGGAGCGCGCAGCGGCCCGCGCTGGAGCGCAGCGCGCCGCGCAGCAGCCGGTCACCGGTCGCGGTCATGGGGCCTCTCCGGGTCGCTGGTGGGAACGGGACGGACGGGCCCGCGTGGTGGCGGGCCCGCCCGTCGGTCATCAGGTCATGAGGTCATGAACGGGTGACCTCGGCGCGATCGTCGGTCACAGACACAGGATCGTGCTGTTGGAGCTGTGCTTGTCGCAGAGCAGGAGGGAGACGTTGCTGCCCTCGCCGCCGCCACCGCCGCCGTCCGTCTCGTCGGCTTCGAGGTTCTGGAGGTCGAGAAGTGCCATGGTTCTTCCCTTCGTCGTGCGTTGTCGTTGTGCCTTGTGGTTCCCGTGGGGACGGGAGTGCCGGTTGTGTCACGACTCCGCTCGGTGGCCGGAGCCGGCTTCGGGGCCGCTCAGGGGCGGCAGGAACGGCAGACCGGCGCGGGTGCCCTCGCCCAGGGCCGCGCCGAGGGCGAGCAGGCAGCCCGCGGCGCCGGTGCCGAGGTCCATGGACAGGCGCATCATCTGGTGTCCGGGGAAGGCGAGTTGGCCTTCGTAGGTCATCGCGAGCCAGCCCAGGGCGTCGACCTGGTCGGCGAGCCGCCGCGGGGTCGCGCCGGGTGCCGTGGTGCGGGCGAGGTGCAGGATCATGCCGGCGCGGCCCTCGAACAGTCCGGGCTGGACGTAGAAGCGGGAGGTGGCGGCGGTGACGATGCCCGCGCGGGCCGCTTCCAGGCCGGGGTCGGGGGCGAGCCGCAGGTACGTGTCGAGGACCATGCCGATACCTGCGCTGCCGTCGCCGAGGTAGGGCATGGTGCGCCATCCCTCGTCGACCTGGAGGCCTCCGTCGCGGGCCGTCACGCACCGGTCGAGGTCCGACGTGAGTGCGTCCAGGGCCAGTTGGAGGTGTGCCGGGTCGCCGTGGCGCTCGTACAGGCGCAGCAGGAAGAGGGCGGGGCCGCTCAGGCCGCGCAGGAGTCCGGCGCGGCGCTTGGCGGGCCGGGCGTCGCGCACCTCGGCGATCCGGTCGGCGAGGATGGCGGCGGCTTCGGCGGCGCGGTCGGCGAGGGCGCTCTCGCCGGTGCGGTGCGCGAGGTGGTCGAGGACGAGGCCGACCCCGGCGAGTCCGCCGTGCAGGTTCCCGGCCAGGCGCTGCCACTTCTCGCCGAGCAGGGTGCCGACGAGGTCGAGGGCGCGCTGCGGGTGGCCGAGCAGGTCGAGGGTGTACGCGATTCCGGCGAGGCCGTCGTAGAGGCCGAGCGGGGTGCCGGGCGGTGCCGGGGCGGTGTGGTCGAGGAGCCAGCGCTCGCCCTCCTCGTACCGTTCGGCGCCGGTCGCGGCGAGGGCGTAGAGGACTCCGGCGGCGCCGTGGGCGAGGCCGAGGCCGCCGCCGGTGTTGAACTGGACGACGTCGCCGGGGAAGAGCCGGTCGCCGCGGTCGGGGGTGGCCGAGGCGAGGATGCCCGCGACGAGGGAGTCGCGGCTGCGCGGCCAGTCGCCCGGCGCCGGCAGGGAGCCGCTCCCGAAGGAGGGTGCGGCCCCCTGTCGCCCCCGTACGATCTCGGCGACCGCCTCGTCGAGGAACTCCCGTGGCACGGTGGGGAACTGCTCGGCGATGATCTCGGCGAGATGCGCGGCCTTGCCGCGGTCGACGACGAACAGGGTGGTGACGGGCAGGAACATCGCGAGCCGCAGACAGGCGAGCGCGTAGCGGTCGATGTCGGTGCCCGAGCGGTCCAGGGGCGCCCAGAACCCCGGATGGGCGAGGAGCTGGCTGCCGCTCTCCTCGACGCGGGTGGCGGCCTCGAAGTCGATGAGGGTCACGGACTGCTCGTCGGGCGCGACGATGATGTTGAACATGTGCAGGTCGTTGAAGACGATGCCGCGCTCGTGGACGGCGGCCACCGCCTTCTCGACGGCGGCGACGATCCGTACCACCCAGTCCGCGTAGGCGGCGAGGGCCTCGGGGTCGGGGTCCGGGGTGAGCAGCGGATGGCGTTCGGCGAAGAAGGCGTTGAGGGTGCGTCCTGGCACGTACTCCATGGCGAGGAATCGGTGGTCGTCGACGGTGAACCAGTCGCGGACCTCGGGGGCGACGCCGAGTCCCGAGAGGCGTTCCAGGGCGGCCTTCTCGCGTTCCAGGCGGGCGATGGCGTCGGCGCCGTCGGCGGCGAGTCCGGCGTGCGGGCGGCCTTCCTTGAGGACGACGCGGCTGCTGTCGCGGGTGTCGACGCCGCGGTAGACACCGCCGCCGTTGGAGAAGTGCAGGGACTTCTCGAAGCGGTAGGGCAGATCGGTGACGGTCGTGGCGTTGCGGGCGTCGAGGTGCGGCTTCAGGAAGTCGGGCAGGGTCACCCAGGGCGGGACGTGGAAGGCGGGTTCCCGGTGGTCGGGGACGAGCCGGCCGTCGGGGTCCTCGACGGCGCCGACCAGGGCGCCGCGTTCGTTGACGACCATACGGCGGGCGAACGCGCCGTAGCGGACGTAGAGCGGCCCCTCGCCCCAGCGCAGATCGGTGAGAATGTACGGCCCTTCGAGGCCGCGCAGCAGCTCGCCCAACTCCTCGAGAATCAGCCGGCATTGGCCGTCGTCGGCCGGATAGAGGGTGGCGAATTTCCCGCTGATGTCACGGGCCGCGTACTTCGTGTTCCGTAAGTGGAGAAGATGCGGAGCCGGGACGAATTTGAAGGGAATGCCGCGCGGTACGCAGTAGTCCCACACGATCCCCGCGGTCTTCTCGGCGTCGGTCCTGGTGGCGGACGCGTGGATCTTCCAGCCCTGCCAGGGGCCTTGACGCGGGGCGCCGTCGGCGTCCAGAGGCGTGAGATTCAGCCACTCGCCGTTGCTGTCGGCGCGCCACCCCTCGGGCACGGGACGGCGGGCGGTGTCGAACTCGGGCAGCCCGCCGGCTCTCCCGCCCACCGCGAGCCTGTCGGGGGTCTCGTAGAAATGCGGGTCGGCCAGCGCATAGACCTCGTACCGCTTGTCCATGGCGTGCGTCCCCTCCTCCGACGGCCTTTACCGGCTGGCAAAGAGATTCGCACGCCGCCAAGGAGGGGGACAGTCACGATTGTCACCAGAAAACCGTGCGGAACGCACAGGTCAACTAATGTTCGCCTTGTTCGAGTTCACGACTTCTTCAAATCGTCCAGCATATTTCTATTGCTGTCACTCCTCGGGCGGGAAAACGGGTTCACCGCTGCCGATGAGCGTGATCATGATGGCTTCGACGGGGCAGCCCTCGGCGGCGGCGAGCACCTTCTCGTTGGCGTCCGCGTCGTCGTCGACGGGGTGCGACTGCCGTGCCGTGTCGAGCCGGAAGCCGTCCGGAGCGTGGTTCACGCACATGCCCGAGCCGATGCACACACTCCGGTCGACCTCCACATGCCACCGGTCACCCATACGCGTCAGCCCTCCCAGCCGGCCGGCAGGTGGATCATCTTGTGCTCCAGGTAGGCGCTGTACCCCTCGGGCCCGAACTCCCGCCCCACACCGCTGTTCTTGTAGCCGCCGAAGGGGCCGAGCATGTCGAGGCTGAAGGTGTTCACGTTGTACGTGCCCGTACGCACCTGCCGCGCGATGTCGATGCCGTGCGCGACGTCGGCGGTCCACACGCTGCCGCTGAGCCCGTAGTCGGAGTCGTTGGCGATCTTCACGGCCTCGGTCTCGTCGCCGTACGGGAGCAGGCAGATGACCGGGCCGAAGATCTCCTCGCGGGCGATGCGCATGCTGTTGTCCACGTCGCCGAAGAGGGTCGGCTCGACGTACGCGCCCTGCTCGTAGCCCTTCGGCACGCCGCCGCCGGTGAGGATCTTGGCGCCCTCCTCCTGGCCGATGCGGATGTAGTCGAGGTTGCGCTGCTGCTGGCGCTTGGCGACGAGCGGGCCGACCTGGGTGGCCGGGTCGAGCGGGTCGCCGACGACGAGCGCGGACGCGGCGGCGGTGAAGGCCTCGGCGAACTCGTCGTAGCGGGAGCGCGGCAGGAGGATGCGGGTCTGGGCGACGCAGGCCTGGCCGTTGTTCATCCAGGCGGCGGGGACGACCCCGGCGACGGTCGACTCGATGTCCGCGTCGGGCAGGACGACGGCCGCCGACTTGCCGCCCAGTTCCAGGGTGACGCGGGTGAGGTTGCGGGCCGCGACCTCCATGACGCGCTTGCCGGCCGCGACGGACCCGGTGAAGGAGATCTTGTCGACGCCGGGATGTCCGACCAGGTACTCGCTGACCTCGCGGTCGGCGGGCAGGATGGAGAGCACGCCCTCCGGCAGCCCGGCCTCCTGCGCGATCTCGCCCAACAGGTAGGCGTCCAGGGGCGATTCGGGTGACGGCTTGAGGACGACCGTGCAGCCGGCGAGCAGGGCGGGGGCGAGTTTGGCGGCGGCCACGAACTGCGGGACGTTCCACGGGACGACGGCCGCGACGACCCCGACCGGCTCACGGCGCACGAGGAGCTTGCCGAGGGCTCCGTCGCGCGCCTCCTCGTACGTGAAGTCGCGCGCGACGTTGATGGCGCTGTCCCAGACCATCATCGCGCCGAGCGCCTGGGCGAGCACCGACCAGGAGTAGGGGGAGCCGTTCTCCTGCGAGATGACCTTGGCGATCTCCTCGTGGCGTACGGCGATGGCGTCCTTGATCCGGCTGACGACGGCGATCCGCTCGTCCAGCGACATGCGCGGCCAGGGCCCCTCGTCGAAGGCGCGGCGCGCGGCGGCGACGGCCCGGTCGACGTCGGCGGGCGCGGCGTGCGGCACCCGCCCGAAGACCTCGCCGGTGTGCGGCGAGACGACCTCGATGACGTCCTTGCCGAGGGGATCGGTCAACTCCCCGCCGATGAAAAGCTGTCCGTGTTCCACGAGCTCGGTCATGGCGACTTCCGCTTCCGCGAGACGGTTTCTGACGGTGTTTCAGAACTGATACCAGTTCTACTTCGGATGCGGAAGGGAAGCGGCAGGGGTGCGCTCCGCCACCCGGCGGGGGCGCACTCCGGCACCGTTCCCACACCGGACGATCACACGAAGGCGGCGGAGCCCTGACTAGCCTGACCGGGACACATGGGGCCGAAGGGACATCACCATCAACTCCCCTCCCCCGCACACCAGTTACTGCTACGACGACGGGAAGAGGACGCAGATGAAGCAGCACCGTCTCCACCGCGCCGCCTGCACCACCGTGTTAGTCGCCGGCCTCCTGGGCTCGGCCGGCACCACCGCCACCGCCGCCCCGCGGAACGACACGGCGACCGCGGGGGTCGCCGTGCACTCCGTCGAGGAGAGCGCCGCGCAGGTCCGCGAGCACTGGACGCCGCAGCGCCGGGCGGCCGCGATCGCCGACCCGACGCCCCTGCTGAAGGCACGGCCGTCCGCCGCCGGGACGAACGGCGCGAAGAACGCGGCCCCCGACAAGCGCGTCCTGGCCTCGGCGGACGCGGCCCGCCCCACGAGCAAGTCCCGTACGACGGAGGGGATTTCACCGACGGCTGCGGCCGACGAGATATCCGTCGCGCAGGAGGTCCCGTACTCGACCTCCTTCCCGAACGTGATCGTCGGCCGGCTGTTCTTCGACACCCCGGACGGCAAGCCGCACACCTGCACCGCGTCGGTGATCGTCTCCGACAACAAGCGGACGCTGTGGACCGCGGGCCACTGCGTGCACAAGGGCGACGGCAGCGGTGACGCGGGATGGGCGTCGAACGTCGAGTTCGTCCCCGGCTACAAGGACGGCCAGGAGCCGTGGGGCCGCTGGTACGCGGACAAGCTGATCGCGCCGGAGTCCTGGACGAACGACGGCGACAGCAAGACCGCGGACCTGGCCGCGATCGTCCTCAAGTCCGATGCCACGTACGGGAATCTTCAGGACGACGTCGGCGGGCTCGGCTATGTCTTCGGCACGGAGACCGACCACGCGGACGTGACCACGTACGGCTACCCGGGCGACGGGTACCACCGCACCGACATGACCGGCGAGCGGATGATGTTCTGCCACGGCGACACCGAGGACGCGGTGGACTGGTGGCCGCTCGACGACCGGCTGAAGATGGACTGCGACATGGGCCACGGAGCCAGCGGCGGCCCGATGTTCACCGGCGCGCTCAGCGGCAACCCGCAGATCGTCGGCGCCAACAGTCACTTCGAGGCCGACGCGAGCACGGGTGAGCGGCTGAACGACGACCTGTTCTCGTCGCAGCACGACGTCCTCGCCTCGAACGTCATCGACAAGGCGAACAGCTACAGCTGACGCCCCTCCCTCGCACGCGCACGCACGACGTCGCCCGGGCCGGCCGAGAAGGTCGACCCGGGCGACTATTGAAACAAGTTCTACAAGTTCCATTACAGTGACGGGAGTTCGGCGCGGCGACATGTGACCCAGGCTGATCGGCGGAGAGGCGGCACCATGACCGAGGCGACGCAGGTGACCGACCACGGCGGGGGCGTGCACAGCATCCGCGTCCCGATCCCCGACAACCCGCTGGGCCACACCCTCGTCTACGTCCTGGACACCGACGCGGGCCCCGTCCTCGTCGACACCGGCTGGGACGACCCCGCCTCCTGGGACACGCTGACGGCCGGCCTGACCGCGTGCGGCACGTCGGTGACCGAGCTCACCGGCGTGCTGATCACCCATCACCACCCGGACCACCACGGCCTGTCGGGAAAGGTGCGGGAGGCCTCGGGCGCCTGGATCGCGATGCACGAGGCGGACGCGGCGGTGGTGCGCCGCACCCGCGAGAACCCTCCGGCGCGCTGGTACGCGTACATGACGGCGAAACTGGCGGCGGCCGGCGCCCCCGCCGACCATCTGGCCCCGCTCATCGCCGCCCGCGACGGGGGCCGCCAGCGCCGTCTGCCCGGCTTCGACGCCGCGGTGCCCGACCGCGCCATCACCCCCGGCGACCTCCTCGACCTGCCGGGCCGCAGGCTGCGCGCGATCTGGACCCCGGGCCACACCCCCGGCCACGTCTGCCTGCACCTGGAGGAAGAACACCCCTCCCGGCTCCCGGGCAACGGACGCCTGTTCAGCGGCGACCACGTCCTGCCCGGCATCACCCCGCACATCGGCCTGTACGAGGATCCGTCCATCGAAGGGTTCACGGTCACCGATCCCCTCGGCGACTACCTCGCCTCCCTGGAGAGCGTCGGCCGCCTCGCCCCCGCCGAGGTGCTCCCCGCCCACCAGCACACCTTCACCGACGCCCCGGGCCGTGTACGGGAGTTGCTGGACCACCACGAGGAACGCCTCACCGGCCTGCTCGGCCTCCTCTCCGCTCCCCTCACGCCCTGGCAGCTCGCCGAGCGCATGGAGTGGAACCGCCCCTGGGCCGACATCCCGTACGGCTCACGCAACATCGCGGTCTCCGAGGCCGAGTCCCACCTGCGCCGGCTGGTGAAGCTGGGACGGGCGGAGGGGGTGCCGGGGAGCGATCCGGTGACGTACGTCGCGGTGCCCTGACGCGGTCGGAGGATCTTTGCCGCCGCTGGATAGAACGGGCAGGGGCGCAGGCGTATGGTCTGGCTCCTCAGGGCTCTCATGAGCTGGAACGACAAGGGGGCAGCCGCCGATGACGCCGGACGAGGCTGTGGTCGGCTGTACGGGGAAGCTGATCCTCGGCACGCGTGGGGCCGGGGGTCCGGGGGAGGTTCTGGTGCAGGTCAGGGGCGGTACCGAGACGTTTCTCGCGTACTCCGACGAACCCCTGGCGCGCGGGACGACCGTGCTCGTGATCGAGTCCCGCGGGACCCGGCAGGTCGTCGTCATGCCCTGGACCGATCCCCTGCTCTCCGGCGACGAAGGCGGCGCCCGCTAAGGAGACGTCAAGGATGTTCGGATATCGCGTTCCCGCACCCGACGAGGCGATGCTGATCTCGGGCGGCAGGCGGGGACTTGGGGGAGCGCCGTTCCGTGTCGTCACCGGACACGGGAAGTTCGTCCTGCCCGTGTTCCGCAAGACCCGCTTCCTGTCGCTCGCGATGAGCGAGGCGGAGGTCGTCGAGAAGTGCGTCACCCGGCAGGGCATCGCGCTGACCGTGCGCGCCGTCATCGCCTTCAAGGTCGGCAACGACCCGGAGTCGATCATCAACGCCGGGCAGCGGTTCCTCTCCGACCAGGACCAGATGTCCGTCCTCACCGGACGGATCTTCGCCGGTCACCTGCGCTCCATCATCGGCTCGATGACCGTCGAGGAGATCGTCACCGAGCGGCAGAAGCTCGCCACCGAGGTCCTCGACACGTCGAAGGCCGAGATGGCGAAGATCGGGCTGCACGTCGACTCGTTGCAGATCCAGTCCATCGACGACGGCAACACCGGATACATCGAGGCCATGTCGCGGCCGCACAAGGCCGCCATCCAGCGGCAGGCGCAGATCGCCCAGGCGCAGGCCACGCAGGCCTCCGCGGAGGCGGAGCAGGCGGCGGCCCGCAAGCAGGCCGAGTACGCGCGCCAGACCGCGATCGTGCAGGCCGAGTACAGCGCCGAGGTCGACCGGGCCAAGGCGCAGGCCGAGCAGGCGGGGCCGCTGGCGCTCGCCAACGCGCAGCAGGAGGTGCTTGCCGCGCAGACCGAACTCGCCATGAAACAGGCCGAGTTGCGGGAGAAGCAGCTCATCGCCGAGATCGTGAAGCCGGCGCAGGCCGACGCGGAGCGGATCCGGGTCCTTGCCCTGGCCGAGGCGGAGCGGATGAAGATCCAGGCGGAGGCCGCGGCGTCCTTCGACCGGGTCGCGCTCGACCGGATGCTCATCGACCAGCTGCCGCAGATCGTGAAGGAGGCGTCGGCGGGGCTGGCCGGGGCCAACGTGAACGTGCTGAACGGGGCGGACGGGCTCGGCGAGATCGCGGCCGGCCTGGTCGGCCAGGGCCTGACGATCCTCGACTCGGTCCGCAAGAACCTGGGCGGCGACGGGTCGGCTGCGCCGGGCGGGGAGGTTCAGCGGTATCTCGGGGGGCCGCGGGCCGGGGGTGCCGATGACGGTCCGGTCGACATCCGCTGATCCCAGCGGGGCCGGCTTCATTGCCGGGTGCAGCGCCGTCGTGGCTGAGCGCGCAGTTCCCCGCGCCCCTTCAGGGCGCGCCCACGCGGCGGAGCCGCACATCGATACAGTCCCGCGCCCCTGGCACATCAAGCCCCTGCGGCGATTGAGCAGCTGGGTCCGGGGCAGAGCCCCGGGCCTCAGCGCCGTTGCCGGGTGCCTTCGGATCGCGGGTGCAGCGTCGTCGTGGCTGAGCGCGCAGTTCCCCGCGCGGCGGAGCCGCATATCGATACAGTCCCGCGCCCCTGGCGGGGCGCATCACTCCCCCGGGACCCCGGGAGAAGCGGGCCGGTAGAGTGGGCCCGGTCGTCATAATGCGCGCGTGAGGGGAAGCCGGCGGAAATCCGGCGCTGACCCGCAACCGTAGAGCCGGAATGCCTGACCCGCGTCATGATCGGCCCAGAACCGTCGAGGCATACGGAGCTGGCGCCGCCCGGTAACAGAGAACGTGCCGTGCCGCCCGGCTCCCCGCAGGGAGAGGCACCCGCCCCACCATGAACATTCGCCGTAGCGCCGCGCTCGTCGCCGCGACCGTCGCGATCGGCGCCGCCATGGCCCCGGCCGCCGTCGCGGACAGTCCCTCCCCCTCCCCGAAGATCGCCGTGCCCAGCGGCCTGTACGGCAGCACCGACCCCACGTACGACGGCGTCTGGCGGCAGTCCCTCGCGTTCGTGGCGCAGGACACCGTCGGGGTGACGCCCGCGAAGAAGGCCGTGGACTGGCTGGCCGGGCAGCAGTGCGCGGACGGCGGTTTCGCCGCGTTCCGTGCCGATCCGTCGAAGGCGTGCGACGCGAAGACGGCCGTCGACAGCAACAGCACCGCGGCCGCCGTGCAGGCCCTGGCCGCGGTCGGCGGCCACGACGCCGAGGTCGCCAAGGGCGCCACCTGGTTGAAGAAGAACCAGAACGACGACGGAGGCTGGGGCTACAACCCGGGCGGTGCCAGCGACGCCAACTCCACCGGCGTCGTGCTCGGCGCCCTCTCCGTCTCCGGCGACGAGCCCTCCGAGGTGAGGTCGGGATCCGGCAAGAACGGCGTCGACGCCCTCGGCACCCTCGCCCTGCCCTGCTCGAAGGGCAAGGACGGCGGCGCCCTCGCCTACCAGCCCGACAAGAAGGGCGAGCTCGCGGCGAACGCCGACGCCACCGCCGCCGGTGTCCTCGGCGCGCTCAGCTCCGGTTTCGCCGCGGAGAAGGGCGACGCCCCGGACTCGTACACCTGCGAGGGCGGGGCCGACGCGAAGCAGTACGACGGCATCGCCCACAACGGCGCGGTCTACCTCCAGAACCAGCTCTCCACGCACCTGTACCTGACGTCGCAGCTGGCCGGCGCGAAGGACCAGCCCGACTACGGCAACACCGCCGACGCGGTCACCGCCGTCGCCGCGGCCGAGGGCATCAAGTACACGAAGGACCCGTACGCCTGGCTGGAGAAGAACGCCGGCGCCTGGGCGAAGCAGTCGGGCCCGGCCGCGTACGCGCAGTTGATCTTCGCGGCGCACGCGACCGGCAACGACCCGCGTGACTTCGGCGGCACCGACCTGGTGAGCGCCCTGAACAAGACGGGCCCTGAGCCCGCCTCCACCAAGTCCTCGAACGCGTCCTCGGACAGCGACAAGAAGAAGGACGACGACAGCGGCAGCGGGCTCGGCACGTGGTGGATCGTCGGCGTGATGTTCGTCGCCGCCGTCGGCGTCGGCATCATGCTCAGCGGCCGCAAGAAGCAGCAGCCGTGACCGCAGCCGTGCGCCGCGTCCGCTCCCTGGGCCCCGTGCTCGCCGTCCTCGGCGCGCTCGCGGTCCTGCTCGGCGTGGCCGTCGGCCCGGCGCAGGCCGCCGGGTACCGGTACTGGTCGTTCTGGGAGCGGGACGGCGGTTCATGGACGTACGCGACGACGGGCCCTTCGCAGGCGAAGCCGTCGGACGGTGACGTGCAGGGGTTCCGGTTCGCGGTGAGCGAGGACTCGAAGGACGCCACGCAGCCGCGCGGCGCCGCCGGCTTCGACACGATCTGTGCGAAGACGCCCGCGAAGGACGGCGACAAGCGGATCGCGCTCGTCGTCGACTTCGGCACGGTCGCGGACGCGCCGGGCGGCGAGACGCCGCCGGAGCCGCGCACCGCGTGTGCCCGGGTGAACGAGGACGCGACGACGGCCGACGCGCTCGCCTCCGTCGCCAAGCCGCTGCGCTACGACAGCAACGCGCTGCTGTGCGCCAT
Source organism: Streptomyces sp. NPDC052225 (assembly GCF_040679615.1). Classification (NCBI taxonomy): domain Bacteria; kingdom Bacillati; phylum Actinomycetota; class Actinomycetes; order Kitasatosporales; family Streptomycetaceae; genus Streptomyces; species Streptomyces sp. NPDC052225. The sequence continues at coordinate 62,317 of NZ_JBFAVD010000012.1, forward strand.
CGCCGGTTACCCGGAGAAGGGCTGCGGCGAGCAGGTGTCGGGCAGCGGCACGGACAAGGCGTCGCCCGCGGCGACGAAGCCGGCCTCGCACGCGGGCGGCGCCGGCGGCCCGTCCGTGGGTGTCATCGCCGGGGTCGTGATCGTCGCCGCGCTCGGCGTCGGCGCGATCTGGCAGGCCAAGCGCCGTCGCCACTGACCCCATGACCCGTCGTTCGCTGCGCGCCCCTCGGGCCCACCGCTCCAACGCCCTGCACCCGGGCGCCTGGTGGGTCTGGGCGCTCGGCCTCGGCACGGCCGCGTCCCGCACCACGAACCCGCTGCTGCTCGCGCTGCTCATCGGCGTCGCCGGTTACGTGGTGGCGGCGCGCCGCACGGAGGCGCCGTGGGCGCGTTCGTACGGGGCCTTCGTCAAGCTGGGCCTGGCCGTGCTCGGCATCCGGCTCGCCTTCGCCGTCGTCCTCGGCTCGCCGATCCCGGGCAGCCATCTGCTCGTGACGCTGCCCGAGGTGCCCCTGCCGGACTGGGCGCAGGGCGTCAGGATCGGCGGCCGGGTCACCCTGGAGGGCCTGGTCTTCGCGCTGTACGACGGCCTGAAGCTGGCGACCCTCCTGATCTGCGTCGGGGCGGCCAACGCGCTCGCGTCCCCATCGCGGCTCCTGAAGTCGCTGCCGGGCGCCCTGTACGAGGCGGGGGTCGCGGTCGTGGTGGCGATGACGTTCGCGCCGAACCTGATCGCGGACGTGCGCAGGCTGCGTGCGGCCCGCCGCCTTCGCGGCCGTCCGGACAGCGGGATACGCGGACTGCTCCAGGTCGGACTGCCGGTCCTGGAAGGTGCGCTGGAGCGTTCGGTGGCGCTGGCGGCGGCGATGGACGCGCGCGGCTACGGCCGCACCGCCGAGGTCCCGCCACTCGTACGCCGGGCCACGGCGATCTGCACGCTCGGCGGTCTCATCGGCGTGTGCGCGGGAACGTACGGGCTGCTCGCCGCGTCCGGCGCGGGCTACGGGCTTCCGGTGCTGCTCGCCGGGGTCGCCGCCGCGCTCGCCGGGCTGTGGCTCGGCGGCCGCCGCTCGGTCCGCACCCGCTACCGGCCGGACGTCTGGGGCGTACGGGCCTGGCTGGTCGCCCTGTCCGGGGCGGCGGCCGCGGCCGTGATGATCTGGAGCGGCGGTCAGGACCCGGCGGCGCTCCAGCCGCCCGTGGTGCCGCTCGCCGTCCCGACCCTGCCGCTGTGGCCGGCGGCGGGCATCCTCCTGGGCCTCCTCCCGGCGTTCGTCGCACCGGCCCCCTCAGCCGACCGCCCCTTGGAGGCCGCGTCATGATCCGCTTCGAGAACGTCTCCGTCACCTACGACGGGGCGCCGGAGCCCACCGTCCGCGCGATCGAACTCCACGTGCCCGAGGGCGAGTTGATGCTGCTCGCCGGACCGTCCGGGGTCGGCAAGTCGACGCTGCTCGGCGCGGTCAGCGGACTCGTGCCGCACTTCACCGGCGGCACCCTGGCCGGCCGGGTCACCGTGGCGGGCCGCGACACCCGTACGCACAAGCCGCGCGAACTCGCCGATGTCGTCGGCACGGTGGGCCAGGACCCGCTCTCGCACTTCGTGACGGACACCGTCGAGGACGAACTCGCCTACGGAATGGAGTCGTTGGGACTCGCGGCACCGGTGATGCGCCGCCGCGTCGAGGAGACCCTCGACCTGCTCGGCCTCGCGGACCTGCGCGACCGCTCCATCTCGACGCTCTCCGGCGGCCAGCAGCAGCGGGTCGCGATCGGCTCGGTCCTCACCCCGCACCCTCAGGTGCTCATCTTGGACGAGCCGACGTCCGCGCTCGACCCGGCGGCGGCGGAGGAGGTCCTCTCCGTCCTCCAGCGCCTCGTCCACGACCTCGGCACGACGATCCTCATGGCCGAACACCGCCTGGAGCGCGTCGTCCAGTACGCGGACCAGGTCGCCCTCCTCCCGGGCGCGGGCAAGCCGTTGCTGGTCGGGGCCCCGGCGGACGTCATGGCCGTATCCCCGGTGTACCCGCCGGTGGTGGGCCTGGGCCGGTTGGCGGGCTGGGATCCGTTGCCGTTGACGGTCCGCAACGCGCGCAGGGCGGCGGGCCCTCTGAAGGACCGCCTGAACGCTCGGACCCAAGCACCAGCTGTCACCGATCAAGCGCCAGCCGTCACAGAGCAAGCCTCAGCCGTCACAAATCAAGCCCCTCCGGCGATTGAGGAGCGGGGTCCGGGGCAGAGCCCCGTGGCGTTCACCTCTCGACTGGGCGTAAGACGAGACCGCATGGAGGCCCTGCGCCACGTAGACCTCACCGTCGCCCCCGGCGAGATCATCGCCCTGATGGGCCGCAACGGCGCCGGCAAGTCCACCCTCCTCTCCACCCTGGTGGGCCTGATCAAGCCCACCGCCGGATCAGCCCAGGTCAGCGGCGCCACCCCCCACCGCACGGCCCCCCGCGACCTGATCCGCAAGGTGGGCCTGGTCCCCCAGGAACCCCGCGACCTGCTCTGCGCGGACACCGTGGCGGCGGAGTGCGCGGCGGCGGACAAGGACGCGAGCGCAGCGCCGGGCACCTGCCGCGCCCTGCTCGACACCCTCATCCCCGGCATCCAGGACGCGACCCACCCCCGCGACCTCTCCGAGGGCCAGCGCCTCACCCTCGCCCTGGCGATCGTGCTGACGGCGGCGCCCCCGCTGCTGCTCCTCGACGAGCCGACGCGCGGCCTGGACTACGCGGCGAAGGGACGCCTCGTGGAGATCCTGCGGGGCCTGTCCGAGCAGGGCCACGCGATCGTCATGGCCACGCACGACGTCGAACTCGCCGCCGAGCTGACGCACCGGGTCGCGATCCTCGCGGACGGCGAGATCGTGGCGGACGGCCCGACCCCGGAGATCGTCACGTCGTCACCGTCGTTCGCGCCGCAGGTGGCGAAGATCCTGGCGCCGCAGCGCTGGCTCACGGTGGCACAGGTGGAAGAGGCCCTGGCATGACCGTCAAGCCGGACCGCCAGGCCAACCCCGTACGTCTGGGCCCCCGCTCCATCGCAGCCCTGGCCCTCGTCAGCGCAGTCGGCATCGTCGCCATCGGCTGGCCCCTGATCACCGGCCCGGGATCGCAGGTCAACGCCCACGCCCAGGACGCCCCGTGGCTGTTCGCCGCGCTCCTCGTCCTCCTCGTGGCCGTGGTCGCCGCGACGATCTCCGAGTCGGGCCTCGGCCCCAAGGCGGTCGCCATGCTCGGCGTCCTCGCGGCTGCGGGTGCGGCGCTGCGCCCGATCGGCGCGGGCACGGCCGGCATCGAGCCGATGTTCTTCCTGATGGTGCTCAGCGGCCGGGTCCTGGGCCCGGGCTTCGGCTTCGTCCTCGGCTCGCTCAGCATGTTCGCGTCGGCGCTGCTGACCGGGGGCGTCGGCCCGTGGATGCCGTTCCAGATGCTGTCCATGGGCTGGTTCACGATGGGCGCGGGCCTGCTCCCGGGACCGCACTCCCTGCGCGGCCTGCCCGAGCGCGTCATGCTCGCCGCCTACGGCTTCCTCGCCGCGTTCGCGTACGGCACGATCATGAACCTGGCGGGCTGGCCGTTCATGAACGCCCTCGCGTCGTCGGTGGCGTACCAGCCGGACGCCGCGCTGCACGAGAACCTGGCCCGCTTCCTCGCGTACTGCCTGGCCACCTCGCTCGGCTGGGACCTGGGGCGCGCGGCGCTCACCGTCGTGCTGACCCTGACGGTCGGCGGCGCGGTCCTGAAGGCGCTGCGCCGGGCCACGCGGCGGGCCGCCTTCGAGGCCCAGGTCACATTCGACGGGTCCTGAGGGTCCCGGCGGGGTGAAGCGCCCCACATGACGGACGTCACCTCCTACCGGGATTAGTGGACCGTCGCCCCCTCGTCCCGACCGGGCGCACCCCGCGTGACCTGGGCTTTGAGACCCAGGCCACATAAAGGACAAATGGCACACGTACGACTTCCACTAGCAAAGGGGGTCTTTGCCGGATACCGGGGCGGCCTGTTTCTCTGGAGCCGTCGCCGAGCACCACGGCCCTCCTTCACGGAGACCACGGAGCCGTCGGAGCTCGCGGCCCCCTGTCCCCCACGGAAGGTTCCGCCTTGTCCGCCACGCTCCTCCGCCGCATCGCCACCCCGAAGAAGGCCATCGCCGGCGCCACCATCGCGGCCGCCACGACCGGCATGATCTTCGCGTCGGCTCCGGCCCAGGCCGCGCCGGCCTCCGCCAAGGCGATCGCCCAGCAGAAGCTCTCGGACTCCGCGCAGTTCTCCTGCTTCGACAACATCGTGTCCCGCGAGAGCGGCTGGAACCCGAACGCGACGAACGCGTCCACCGGGGCGTACGGGCTCGTGCAGGCACTGCCCGCCAACAAGATGGCGTCCGCCGGGTCGGACTGGAAGACGAACCCGGAGACGCAGATCGAGTGGGGGGTCAACTACATGAACGAGCGGTACGGGAGTGCCTGCGGCGCTTGGGCGCACTGGCAGGCCAACGGGTGGTACTGACCCGACCCGGGCTTTTTTGAGGCGGCACCTTATGGGTGTCGCCTCCCTTTTTTGTTGTCTTCATCGTGCAGACCGTGGGGGCTTGTCGCGCAGTTCCCCGCGCCCCTAGGGAGTCTTGCTGAACCAGCGCGTTATCTTCGGGGCCGCTGTCCTGAAGCTGCCGAAGTGGTCCACCGGGCCCTGGTTCCAGACCCTCACCGTCGCCCCCGCCTTCCTCAGCTGCGCCGCGCAACTGGCCGCGTTGCCGATCGGGACGTCCGTGTCCGCCGAGCCCGCGTACAGGCGGACCGGGACGTCCGGCTTCCAGGCGCAGGTGGTGTCGTTGGCGTCCAGGGCCTCCTTGAGGGCTCCCACCGGGTGCCGCATGCGTGCGTAGAACTCGGGGGTGAGGAGCTGTTTCACCGTCTTCGGGAGCGCCGCGATGACGTCCTCCTCGCCGTGCTCGCCGTCGAAGAGGGCCTCCACCCGGGTCGCGTACGGCGCGCGGAACACGTCGGCCGGGTCCTTGTAGATCGGGTGGAGGCGGTTCTGGGCGACGAGGAAGTACGCGGTGTAGAAGAGGCCGCTGGTGTCGTTGACGCGGCCGTCGAAGAGGGCCGGGATCTCCTCGCCCGCGAGGTCGTACGGGCCGCTGACCGGGGCCAGGGCCCGCAGCCTCAGGTGTCGGTCGGCGCCGGATTCGAGGGCCTTGCCGAGCCCCATGGCGACCTGGCCGCCCTGCGAGAACCCGGTCGCGTACACGTCGCCGGTGAGCGGCCTGCCGAGCCGGTCGCCGGCCTGGCGGGCGGCCCGCAGCATGTCGAGGGACGCGGTCACGGACGAGGCGGTGTCCATGTACGGGTGGACGCCGGGGCCCCGCCCGAGGCCGAGGTAGTCGGGCGCGGCGACGGCCTTGCCCGCGGACGCGTTCAGGTAGGAGGGGGTGCGCCCGAAGTCGTCGCCGACGGAGGGCGCGTAGTCGCGGTGGACCATGGTGCCGTGGGTGTCGGAGACGACGCCGAGGCGCCGGTCGCCGCCGGTGGGGAGGGTGAACAGGCCGGTGGCCAGGGTGGGTCGGCCGTACGCGTCGACGGTGCGGTAGGTCAGCCGGTACGCCCGCACACCGTGCCGTACGGAGTCGGTGTCGATGTCCCGTTCGCCGAGCCACGCCGTGACGGCGGCCCGGTCGAGCGCGGCGACGGGCGTGACGGAGACGAGGGCGCCGCGCCGTTCCGACGACGGTCGTCCGTCGGAGGCGACGGCGGCCGGGACCGCGGCGCCCCCGGCGAGCAGCAGCGCTGCCGTCACGGCGAGGGCCCGCCGCGACCGTGAAGTACCGCTGGGTGTACGGGTGTTGAGCGCGTCGTTTGTCATGCCATGACGGTAGGGATCACCGGCCCCCTGCCGACATCCGAGCGGCCCCCGGACCCGGGGTGGACGTAAGCCCACCCCACCGCCCCGGCAATCCCCCGACTACAGCCGCTGGATGATGGTCCCGGTGGCCAGGGCGCCGCCCGCGCACATGGTGATGAGCGCGAACTCCTTGTCCCTGCGCTCCAGTTCGTGCAGAGCGGTGGTGATGAGCCGGGCCCCGGTGGCGCCCACCGGGTGGCCGAGGGCGATGGCGCCGCCGTTCACGTTCACCTTCTCCAGGTCCTGTTCGAAGACCTGTGCCCAGCTCAGCACCACGGAGGCGAAGGCCTCGTTGATCTCGACGATGTCGATGTCCTTGAGCGTCATCCCGGCCTTGCCGAGCACCGCGCGGGTCGCGTCGACCGGCCCGTCCAGGTGGTAGTGGGGGTCGGCACCGACCAGCGCCTGGGCGACGATCCGGGCGCGCGGCTTCAGCTTGAGGGCGCGGGCCATGCGTTTGGAGGCCCACATGATGGCGCAGGCGCCGTCGGATATCTGCGAGGAGTTGCCGGCGGTGTGGACGGCGGTCGGCATGACGGGCTTGAGCCCCGCGAGGCCCTCCATCGTCGTGTCGCGCAGCCCTTCGTCGCGGTCGACGAGGCGCCACATGCCCTGCCCCGCGGCCTGCTCCTCCTCGGTCGTCGGCACCTGCACGGCGAACGTCTCGCGCTTGAACCGCTCCTCGGCCCACGCGACGGCGGCCCGCTCCTGCGAGATGAGGCCCAGCGAGTCGACGTTCTCGCGGGTCAACTCCCGCCTGCGGGCGATGCGTTCGGCGGCCTCGAACTGGTTCGGCAGGTCCACGTTCCACTCGTCGGGGAACGGCTTGCCCGGGCCGTGCTTGGACCCGGAGCCGAGCGGCACGCGCGACATGGCCTCGACGCCGCAGCTGATGCCCACGTCGATGACGCCCGCCGCGATCATGTTGGCGGTCATGTGCGAGGCCTGCTGGGACGAGCCGCACTGACAGTCGACGGTCGTCGCGGCGGTCTCGTAGGGCAGGCCCATCGTGAGCCAGGCGGTGCGCGCCGGGTTCATGGACTGCTCGCCCGCGTGCGTGACCGTACCGCCGACGATCTGCTCGACGCAGTCCGCGTGGATGCCGGTGCGGCCGAGCAGTTCCCGGTACGTCTCGCCCAGCAGGTAGGCGGGATGGAGATTGGCGAGCGCGCCGCCGCGCTTGCCGATCGGGGTACGTACGGCTTCGACGATGACGGGCTCGGCTGCCATGACGGTCGTCCTCTCCACGCTTCCCGGACCAACGACTCTGCGAACCGTGTACACGCGTCACCGGCGCCGCCGCACAACTAGAACGTGTACCAGTTCTCCGTGCAGTCTCGGCGCGCTTACCCCCGGTACGCAAGGGGCGTGCAAGCACCGCGCACGGAACCGACACACTCGCGCCCCTTGCCACTTCTAGAACCCGTTACTACCTTTCCAGCCAGAACTGACGGAGCGTCAGAACATCACGGGAGATGCCCATGCCGTGCCCCGCGCTGCCCGACGGGTTCGACTTCACCGACCCCGACCTGCTGCAAGACCGCATTCCCCACCCGGAGTTCGCGCAGCTCCGGCAGGCCGAACCGGTCCGCTGGATCGCCCAGGAACCCGGCATCTCCGGCTTCGACGACGCGGGCTACTGGGCGGTGACCCGGCACGCGGACGTCAAGTACGTCTCCACGCACCCGGAGCTGTTCTCCTCGAACACCAACACCGCCGTGATCCGCTTCAACTCCTCGATCCAGCGCGACCAGATCGAGGTCCAGAAGATGATCATGCTGAACATGGACCCGCCGGAGCACACCCGTGTACGCCAGATAGTGCAGCGCGGCTTCACGCCGCGCGCCATCCGCTCGCTGGAGGAGAAGCTGCGCTCGCGGGCCCGCGACATCGTGGCCACCGCCCTCCAACAGGCGGGCCCCGACGGCTCGTTCGACTTCGTCACCAACGTCGCGGTCGAGCTGCCGCTCCAGGCCATCGCCGAACTCATCGGCATCGAACAGGCCGACCGCGCCCGGGTCTTCGACTGGTCCAACAAGATGGTGGCGTACGACGATCCCGAGTACGCCATCACCGAGGAGATCGGCGCCGAGGCCGCCATGGAGATCGTCGGCTACGCGATGAACCTCGCCGCCGACCGCAAGCAGTGCCCGGCGAAGGACATCGTCAGCCAGCTCGTCGCGGCCGAGGACGAGGGGAACCTGTCCTCCGACGAGTTCGGCTTCTTCGTGATCCTGCTCGCCGTCGCCGGCAACGAGACGACGCGCAACGCCATCACGCACGGCATGCACGCCTTCCTCACCCACCCCGACCAGTGGGAGCTGTACAAGCGGACCCGGCCGAGCACGGCGGCCGAGGAGATCGTGCGCTGGGCCACCCCGGTCGTCTCCTTCCAGCGCACCGCCACCCAGGACACCGAACTCGGCGGCCAGAAGATCCGCGAGGGCGACCGGGTCGGCCTCTTCTACTCCTCCGCCAACCACGACCCGGAGGTCTTCACCGACCCCGACGCCTTCGACATCACCCGCGACCCCAACCCGCACCTCGGCTTCGGCGGCGGCGGACCGCACTTCTGCCTCGGCAAGTCCCTCGCCATCCTGGAGATCGACCTGATCTTCAACGCCATCGCCGACGCCCTGCCCGGCCTGCGCCTGGCGGGCGACCCGCGCCGGCTGCGCGCGGCCTGGCTGAACGGCGTCAAGGAACTGCGGGTCTCCGCCGACTAGCCGCCGCCGCTGAACGTCTCCGTCGCTTCACGCGTCTTCGTCCGTGGAACCCGACCACCCATCGAAGACGTGACGGAACGGACCGGCACCCGTGACCACGGTCGACCAGCCCCTCTTGCACGAGACGCGACAGCAGCGCCCCGCCCTCGCCCCGCACCACCGCGTGCCCCTGCTCGCCGTCCTGCCCACCCTGCCCCTCTACGTCGTGTGGGCGCTGTTCCTCGCGACCGGCGGCGGCGATCTCGCGGCCCAGGAGGCCTGGGCCCGGTTCGCCGCCGACCACGGGGCGTCGGCGTACAACCTGTTCTGGTACGGCGGCATGCACACCGCCAACTACTCCCTCATCTCCCCTTACCTGATGGCCGGGTTGGGGGTCAGACCGGTCACCGTGGCCGCCGGTCTCGCGGCGGCCTGGCTCGCCGCGGTCCTCGTCGTGCGCACCGGCATCACGCGCCCGCTCGGGCCCGCCGTGCTGCTCTCCCTGGCGCTGTGGTGCAACGTGGCGTCGGGCCGTACGACCTTCGCGCTCGGCGTCACGTTCGGCCTCGGCGCATGCGCGGCGCTGACGGGGCGGCGCAGGATCGCGGCAGCGGCCGGCTGCGCCGCGCTCGCCACGATGGCGTCCCCGGTGGCCGGCCTCTTCCTGGCCGTGTGCGGAGCGGGCCATCTTCTCGTACGGGACTGGGGGCGGGCCGCGTCGCTGCTGGCGCCGCCCGCCGCGGTCGTGGGCGCGACGACGGTCCTCTTCCCTTTCAAGGGCGAGCAGTTGATGCCGGCGGACCGGATCTGGCCGCCGGCGCTCTTCGCCCTGGTCCTCGTGGTGGCGGGCCCGCGGCAGTGGCGGGTGGCCCGCGGGGCGGCGGCCGTGTACGCGGCCGGCACCGTCCTGACGTATCTGATCCCCTCCCCGATCGGCACGAACGGCGAGCGCCTGGCTGAACTCGCCGCACCCGCAGCTCTGTTGGCGGCCGTCCGCACCCCTGGCCTGCGCGGGGCGCGGACCGTGGCGCTGACCCTCGCGCTGGTGCTGTCCTCGGCGTGGGTGACCCAGAAGACGGTCGACGACCTGGAGGTGTCGACGGCGGTGCCCGCGTGGGCGTCCGAAACCAGCGGTGTCGTACGGGAGTTGAGGCGGCTCGGCGCCGACCGCACCCGCGTCGAGGTGATCCCGGCCCGCAACCACCGCGAGGCCGTCGCGCTCGCCCCCCACGTGAACATGGCGCGCGGCTGGAACCGGCAGCTCGACATCGAGCGCGGGCGGCTCTTCTACGACGGGACGTTCTCGGCGGTGACGTACCGGGCGTGGCTCGACCGGTGGGCGGTCGGCTTCGTGGTGCTGCCGAGGGCAGGCCGGACGGGTTCGCGGAGCAGGAGGCCGCGTTCGTGCGGAGCGGCCCGGCGTATCTGCGGCCCGTCTGGCGCGACCCGCACTGGCGCGTCTACCGGGTACGGAACGCGGTGCCGCTGGTGTCCGCGCCCGCGTCCGTCGTCAGCTCGGACGGGGCGCGCGTCACGGTCCGCTTCTCGCGGGCGGGATCGGCGACGCTGCGGGTCGCGTACTCGCCCTGGCTCAAGGCGGAGGACGGCTGCCTGAAGGTGCGGGGGCGGCCGGGCGACGAGTTCACCGAGCTGGTGGCGCCTGCGGCAGGGACGTATCGGATCGGCTCGGACTGGGAGCCTTCGCCGTCGCCGACGTCAGCACCGTGCGCGCCCTGGGCCCCTGGAGGACGTACGTGATGAGGAAGCCGAGCCCGACGACGGTCGCGCCGCCCACCGCGTCGAGGATCCAGTGGTTGCCGGTCGCGACGATCGCGGAGACCGTGCACAGCGGGTGGATCAGGCCGAGCGCCTTCACCCACCGGCGGCGGGCGAGGACGACGATCACGATGCCGCACCACAGGGACCAGCCGAAGTGCAGCGAGGGCATCGCCGCGTACTGGTTGGTGAGCTGGGTGAGGGTGCCGTAGTCGGGCTTCGAGAAGTCCTGGACGCCGTGGACCGTGTCGATGAAGCCGAGGCCCGGCATGAGGCGTGGCGGCGCGAGCGGGTAGGCCCAGAACCCGACGAGCGCGAGCAGCGTCGCGAAGCCGAGGGCGGAGCGCGCCCAGCGGTACTCGGCGGGCCGCCGCACGTACATGAGCCCCAGCAGGCTCAGCGGCACCACGAAGTGGAACGACGTGTAATAGAAGTTGAAGAAGTCCTCGAGGCGCGGGGCGTGGCCGACCACCGTGTGGTTGACCCAGTGCTCGATGTCGATGTGCAGGAACTTCTCGATCGAGTGGACCTGGTGCCCGTGGGCTTCCGCGGTGGCCCGGCCACCGGAGATCGAACCGCCCGTCGCGGCGAGCCTGACCTGCTGGTACGCGGAGTAGCCGACGCGGATGAGGAGCAGTTCCAGGAGCAGGTTCGGCCGGGTCAGGACGCGCCGCCAGCCCGGGACGAGCGGGACGTGCTTCCAGCGGGCGGGCCCCGGCTCGGCGTGTTCCGTCGGGATCGGGGCCTGATAGAGCGGTGACGTACGGGACAGGAAGGGCACGACGCAGGCGGCGGCGAGGGCCGCGATCAGCACGACGTTGTCCCGGATCGGCTCCAGGAACGACATGTTGGGCAGCATCATCGTCGACGGCAGCGTCAGCGCGAGCACGACGAGGACGGGCCACATGTGGCGGTCGGAGGCGCGCTTGCCGACCCGCCCGACGACGGCGAGCAGCACCCACAGGAGCTGGTGCTGCCAGGTGGTCGGGGACACGGCGACGGCGACGCAGCCGGTGACGGCGACGGCGAGCAGCAGCTGTCCGTCGCGCGCGTACGTGATCGCGCGGCGCAGCCCGAGCACGGCGACGGCGGCGCCCAGCGCGAGGAACAGGCCGATCTCCAGGGGCCCTTGGAGGCCGAAGCGGAGCAGCATGCCGTGCAGCGACTGGTTGGCGTTGGCGGCGGGCGCGGTGCTCAGCCCGGAGCCCGCCAGGTGGTGCACCCAGTACGTCCACGAGTCGTGCGGCATCGCGGCCCAGGCGAGCAGGGTCGCGGCGACGAAGGTGACGCCCGACGACACGGCGGCGCGGCGGCGCCCGGTGAACCACAGCAGCGGCGCGAAGAGCAGCACCGTCGGCTGGAGCGCGGCGGCGACGCCGATGAGCGCCCCCGACGTCTTCTCGCCGCGCACGACGAAGCAGCCGAGCAGCACGAGCAGGACGGGGATGATGCTGGTCTGGCCGGTGGTGAACGTGTTGCGCACCGGCAGCGACAGCATGAGCAGGCTGATCGCGACGGGCGCCGCGAACAGGGACGTACGGCGGGAGACGGGCTGCGGCAGGGCGCGCGCGACGACGAGTCCGAGCGCCACGACGAGGGCGAGCGAGCCGAAGGTCCAGCCCCAGCCGAGGGCCTGTTCGGCGGCGCGGGAGAGCGGTTTGAGGACCAGGCCGGCGAAGGGCGTGCCGGTGAACCGGTCGGGCAGGTCGTACAGCGAGCCGCGGACGTGGAGGACGCCGCCGGGGCCGATCCAGGTCTCCAGATCGGTGAGCCGCTCCCCGCGCGGGGTACTCAGGACGGCCACGAGTTGACGTACGGCGAGCACGGCGGCGATGAGCCACAGGCCCGCGCGCACCGCCCCGAGGCGTCCCGTCACCGGTCCCCTGTGCTCCACATTCGCCACGTGCCGTCGGCCTCCCGCCCCTGTCGGGCCCCGGTGGTGCCCGGTTCGCCCCTGGGTGTTCCCAGAGGTTCGCACCACCCCCGAGTTGAGACGCAGGCAACCCGTACTTCACCTGTCTGTCCACCCGGTTTTGACCGGAAAGAAAGCAACATGGCCGGTTACGTTGCGCGCTGAGCGGGTTCGGTTCCGCGACATAACTCACAGAACGATCCCTTTACGGCGCGCGAACGGCCGGGCGTTCGTCCAGGCCGGAGGCGGTTTCCGCACGCTGTGCGGTGGAGCGAACACTACCCGTTACGACCGACAGCGCCCCTATGGTCCTTTTCGGGCCGTTCCGTGGAAGGGCCCATGGGCCTGTCCTCGGACGGGCCTTTGCCCTTGTTCCCGATGAAAGGCAGGCGAGCGGTCCCTTGGCCAGCGCCACGTCCGTCGCACCGAGTACCACCAGGCCCTCCGCTCCGGCGAAGGGCCGCGGCTCAGCCCCGTCCGACGCCACCGTCACCGACCCCGCCCTCGTGAAGAGGGCCGTCAAGGCGGCGGCGCTCGGCAATGCGATGGAGTGGTTCGACTTCGGGGTCTACGGCTACCTGACGGCGACGCTCGGACACGTCTTCTTCCCCACGGCGTCCAGCACGGCCCAGGTGCTCTCCACGCTCGGCACGTTCGCCGCCGCGTTCCTCGTGCGCCCCATCGGCGGCGCCTTCTTCGGCCCGCTCGGCGACCGCATCGGCCGGCAGCGCGTCCTCGCCATCACCATGATCATGATGGCGGCGGGCACGTTCGCGATCGGCCTGATCCCGTCGTACAACGCCATCGGCGTCTGGGCGCCGGTGCTGTTGATTGTGGCGCGCATGGTGCAGGGCTTCTCGACGGGCGGCGAGTACGGCGGCGCGTGCACGTTCATCGCCGAGTACGCGCCCGACAAGCGCCGCGGCTTCTTCGGCAGCTTCCTGGAGCTCGGCACGCTCATCGGTTACGTGGCAGGCGCGGGCATAGCGACAGCGCTCACCACTCTCATGTCCTCCGGCGACCTGTACGGCTGGGGCTGGCGCATCCCGTTCCTGATCGCGGGCCCCATCGGCCTCGTCGGTCTCTACGTACGGATGAAGCTGGAGGAGACCCCGGCGTTCCAGAAGCTCGCCGAGGAGGCGGAGGCGAAGCAGAAGGCACAGCCGAAGCCGAAGCTGCGTGACATGTTCGCGGGCAAGGGCGCGGCGAACGCGATGCTGCTCTGCATCGCCCTGGTCCTCGTCTTCAACGTCACCGACTACATGCTGCTGTCGTACATGCCGACGTTCCTGAGCGAGGAGCTCGGCTACGACGCCACGCACGGCACGCTGATCCTCATCGGCGTGATGCTCCTGATGATGGTCGTGCAGGTCCCGATGGGCGCGGCCAACGACCGCTACGGCCACCGCAAGGTCATCGGCGGCGCCTGCGCGGGCTTCGTCCTGCTCTCCGTCCCGGCGGTCCTGCTGATCCGCGAGGGCTCGACCTGGGCCATCGCCCTGGGCCTGGCCGCCCTGGGCCTCCTCCTGGTCGGCTTCACCTCGTCCATGCCGTCGACCCTCCCGGCCCTCTTCCCGACCAAGGTCCGCTACGGCTCCCTCTCGGTCGGCTTCAACCTCTCGGTGTCCCTCTTCGGCGGCACGACCCCCCTGGTGGCAGCGGCCCTGATCGCCGCCACGGGCAACCTCATGATCCCGGCGTACTACATGATGGCGGCGGCCCTCATCGGCGGAATCGCCGCCTGGCGCATGCGCGAATCAGCAGGCCGCCCCCTCCCCGGATCGCCCCCGGCGCTGTAGCCCCGCAAGGGGCGCGAGGAACTGCGCGAGCAACCCCCACAAGCCGCAGACGCCCTGCCACCACAACACGGCAGACGCGCCTGCGGCACTTCGGGATCAGAAGCCGCCGAACACCGACACCCCCCAGGGGCGCGAGGAACTGCGCGACCAGCCACAACGAAAGCCGCAGACGCCCTGCCACCACAACACGGCAAACGCGCCTGCGGCACTTCGGGATCAGAAGCCGCCGAACACCGACACCCCCCAGGGGCGCGAGGAACTGCGCGACCAGCCACAACAAAAGCCGCAGACGCACGGCCACCACAACACGGCAGACGCGCCTGCGGCACTTCGGGGTCAGAAGGGGCCCAGCCCCTACTGCCCCACCCGCCCATCCACCCGCTCGCGGAGCAGATCCGCATGGCCGCAATGCCGCGCATACTCCTCCACCATGTGCAGCAGCACCTCCCGCAGCGACACCGGCTCGTCCCCCGCCGCGCTCATCGCCCCCAGATCCTCGACCCCCTCCACGTACTTCTCCGCGAACGCGATCTCCTCGCGCCACAGCCGGAACGCCTCCTCCACGACGGCCGGATCCCCGACCGCCCCGTCCCAGTCGGCGTCCCGCTGCTCCGGCGTACGGAAGAGGTCGGGCACGTCGAGCCCGGCATGCACCTTGCGGAACCAGATGCGCTCGACCCGTGCCATGTGCCGCACCAACCCGAGCAGCGACATCGTGGACGGCGGCACGGATCGCCGCGCGAGCTGCTCCGCGTCGAGGCCCGCGCACTTCATCTCCAGCGTCAGCCGGTAGTCGCGCAGATAGCCGACGAGATTGGCGCGCTCACCGACGAAGCCGCCCTCCGAGCGCGGATCCTCCTCGGGCGTGACGAACATGTTGGACCAGGCGAACTGCCGTACGGGTTCAGTCATTTCCCGAGCATCCAGCAGTGGTGTCACCGCTCGCCACACAATTCCGTAACACCAGGAACCGCTCCCCCACCCGTCCCCGTCGCTACGCGCATGAAGACACCGGCCCGCACCAGGGCCCTCCTGATCTCCCTGGCCCTGCTGGCGTTCCAGATCGCCTGGATCGCGGCCCCCGCGTACGCGTGCGGCTGCGGCGCGATGGTGCCGCGCGAGGGGCAGCGGATCAGCGTCGGCCAGGAGACGTCCGCGGTGCGCTGGGACGGCCGTACCGAGCAGATCGTGATGCGTCTCTCGGTGCGCGGCGACGGCCGCGACGTCGCCTGGATCATGCCCGTGCCGCATCGCGCGAGCGTCGAACTCGGCGACCGTGAGCTGTTCACGGCCCTGGACCGGGCGACCGCCCCCGAGTGGCGCACCCGCCACCACTTCTGGCCGCGCGGCGACGACTGGCCCTTCGACGGCGCGTCCGGCGACGGGGCCGCCGCGAAGGCCCCGGGCCCCGGCGCCGAAGCGGGCGTGAACGTCGTCGGCCGCGAGACCCTCGGCCCCTTCGACGTCGCCCGCCTGACCGCCACCGACCCCGACGACCTCGCCAACTGGCTGAAGCGGAACGGCTTCCGGCTGCCGAGCCGCCTGGACAAGGCGTTACGCCCGTACGTCGACCAGGGCTGGGAGTACGTCGCGATCCGGCTCGCCCCGAAGGAGTCCGGGGCGACGCTCGGCGGCGAACTCGACCCGCTGCACCTGACGTTCGCCAGCGACCGCCTCGTCTACCCGATGCGCCTGTCACAACTGGCCCGCGACGCCCAGCACTTGAGCCTGTACGTGCTCGCCGACCACCGCATGGAGACCCGGTCGCGGATCGGCGGGGCCGCGCCGAAGGTGACGTACGCGGGAGAGATCACCGACACCTCGGGCCCGCTCGCCCGGCTGGCGGGCAGCAGCCGCTACTTGACGGCCCTCACGCAGGACTTCTGGCAGCCCTCGGCGATCGACGGCGACCACGAACTGCGACGGGCCGCGCACGACACCCCGTACCGCACGGTCTTCTACGAGGACGAGCTGCTCACGGTCGGCCCGGGTGTCCCGGTGTGGTTCCTGACGGTGCTCGGCGCGGCGGCCGCGGCCCTCACCACGGTCCTCCTGGGCCTCCGCGCGCACAGGCGCCGCACGGTCCTCCCGCCTCCACCCATCACGATCCCGCCGCCCCTAGGCTGACGGCCATGACGACTCCCCACCCCCAGCAGCCGGGCCCCGCGGCCGACGTCGACGCCTATCTCGGCGCACTGCTCGCGCCCGCCGACGAGGCCCTCGCCGCCGCGCTCGCCGACAGCGACGCGGCGGGTCTGCCCCGCATCAGCGTCTCCGCCGTCAACGGTAAGCTGCTGCACCTGATCGCCCGCATCCAGGGCGCCCGCCGCGTCCTGGAGATCGGCACGCTCGGCGGCTACAGCACGATCTGGCTGGCCCGCGCGCTGCCGGCCGACGGCGCCCTGATCACGCTGGAGTACAGCGCCCGGCACGCCGAGATCGCCCGTGCCAACCTCGCGCGGGCGGGCGTGGACAAGGTCGTCGAGGTGCGGGTGGGCGCGGCCCTCGACTCGCTGCCGGTGCTCGCCGATGAGCGGCCCGAACCGTTCGACCTGGTCTTCATCGACGCGGACAAGGCGAACAACCCGCACTACGTCGAGTGGGCGGTGAAGCTGACCCGGCCGGGCAGCGTCATCGTCGTCGACAACGTGGTGCGCGGCGGCCGGGTCATCGACGCCGAGAGCACCGAAGCGGACATCGTCGGCACCCGCGCCGCCCTCCAACTCCTCGCCGACCACCCGAAGTTGGATGCCACGGCGATCCAGACGGTGGGCGCCAAGGGCTATGACGGCTTCGCCCTGGCCTACGTACGGGACTGATCCGCAGGCCGCCCGCCCCGCTCAACTCTCCTGGTAGAAGCCCACGTTGACGCTGCGCGGCCCGCCCCGGTCGAGGACGACGATCTCGCCGGAGCCGCCGCGCGGCAGTTCGAGGACCCCGCCATAGGCGAGCGGCAGCCCCGGGCCGCCCTGGTTCCCGTACCGCACCCGTACCTCGGAGGCCGGGTCGTCCTGCGAGCCGCGCAGCCAGAACACGCTCCACTCACCCTCGGGTCCGCAGCGGAACTCCAGGTGGACGCGCGAGACGAACAGCCAGTCCTCCGGCGTCACGAGACGGCACACGCTCGCGTCGCGCCCCACCCGCAGCACGGCCCCCGGCTCGCTCGGCGCCTCGGCCATCAGCATCCCGGCCGTGGCTCCCGCGTCCGCTCCGGCCATCGTGGCCATGGTCAGTTCGAGCACCGCACTCCCCCAGCGTTCACGTCGTCGTCCTACGCAGCCGCCGCATCATAAGACCGTCCGAGGGCCTGCGGGACAATGAATCCATGACCGAACGCAAACCACCCGGCGTCAGCTTCGAGTCATTCGTGGACAAGCAGATCCGCGACGCCGAGCGCCGGGGCGACTTCGCCGCGCTGCCCGGAGCGGGCAAGCCCCTCGACCCGACGGCCGAGACCACGTACGACGAGAACTGGTGGATCAAGCGGAAGCTGGCCCGCGAGGGCTTCTCCGTGCTGCCGCCGACGCTGGCCCTGCGCAAGGAGGCGGAGGACGCCCTGGAGGCGGCGGCGAAGGCACCGTCCGAGCGGATCGTGCGCCGCATCGTGACCGAGATCAACGACAAGATCCGCGCCATGATGTTCAAGCCCCCGCCGGGCCCGCCGCTCGGCCTGAAGCCGTACGACGTCGAGGAGATCGTCCGGCGGTGGCGGGAGGCGCACCCCGGCTGACACGGCGGCTGGGGCAGGATGGGCGCATGAGCATCGTGAAGATCAACGTCCTGAATGTCCCTGCTGAGCAGCGCGAGGTCCTGGAGCAGCGGTTCGCGTCCCGCGCCGGCGCCGTCGAGAACTCCGACGGCTTCGAGTGGTTCGAGCTGCTGCGCCCCGTCGAGGGCACCGACGACTACCTGGTGTACACCCGGTGGCGCGACGAGGAGTCGTTCCAGGCGTGGATGGAGGGCCCGATGAAGGCGGCCCACCAGGGCGGCGGCGACCGTCCGAAGCCGGCCGCGAGCGGGTCGTCGGTGTGGTCGTTCGAGGTCGTGCAGCAGGCCGCGCCGAAGGGCGCCTGACAGCCGACGTCGGTCAGCCGACGGAGGCCCGGCCCGTGCGGAAGCGCTGCCGGTACTCCGTCGGCGTCGTGTCCAGCCTGCGGCGGAACGCGCGGATCAGGGTGTCCGTCGTGCCGAACCCGCAGGCGGACGCGATGCGTTCGAGGGTCGCGTCGGTGGTCTCGAGGTGCCTGCGGGCCGTCTCGACGCGGGCCGACTCGACGTAGGCGCTCGGCGTCGTGCCGAGTTCGGTCTTGAAGATCCGGGTGAGCTGGCGCTCGCTGACGTGCGCGTACGCGGCGAGGTCGGCGACCGTGAGCGGCTCTCCGACGTGCCGCGTGATGTGGTGGCGCAGGTCCTCCACGCGCCGCGTCGTGGAGACCGGCTCCAGCGGCACGCTGAACTGGCTCTGGCCGCTCGGCCGCTTCAGGTACATCACCAGCTGGCGGGCGACCCGCAGCGCGAGTTCCTCGCCGAAGTCCTCGGCGACCAGCGCGAGCGACAGGTCGAGGCAGGCGCTGATCCCCGCCCCCGTCCACACGTCGCCCTCGCGGATGAAGATCGGGTCGGCGTCGACCTTGACCTCCGGGTGGTCGGCGGCCAGCTGCGGCGCGGTCGACCAGTGGGTGGTGGCGCGCTTGCCGTCGAGCAGCCCGGCGGCGGCGAGCAGGTGCGCGCCGACGCACACGGACGTGACCCGGCGGCTGCGCCCCGCGAGTTCCTTGACCCGGGCGACGACGGCGGGCTCGGCCAGCGCCTGCACCCGGCGCTGCCCGTCCCCCTCGACCGTCATCTCGACGGAGCCGGGCACGAGGAGGGTGTCGACGGCGAGCCCCGCGATCTCGTCGAAGGTGGCGTCGGGCAGGACGCGGACGCCCGCGGACGTGGTGACGGGGTCCATGGTCTCGGCGGCGAGGACGACGCGGTAGGCGTTCGTGTCGTCGGTCTCGCGGCGTACGAGGGCGAACACCTCGGGCGGGCCGGTGACGTCGAGGAGGTCGACTCCGTCGAAGAGGACGATGACGACGAGGCGGTCGCTCACGGGTCTGGCACTCACAGGGCGCTGCTCCACTCCCACGACGGGTCACACCGGCGATGTCCGGATCTGCATGTTAGGCGACATTGCCGACACGCGGGGGCCGGTCCTAGCGTGGAGAACGCAGCTGCTCGCACCCGATCCCGTACGAAAACCCGAGGTGGAACCCCATGGCTACGACGACCCTGCGCACGCTCAACGGTCTCGACGAGACGCCCGCGTCGCTCGCCGACGCGACGCTGGTCCTGGTCGACTACCAGAACACCTACACCCGCGGCGTGATGGAGCTGGACGGCTGGCAGGAGGCGCTCGACGCGGCGGCGGAGCTGCTCGGCCGGGCCCGCGAGGCCGGCGCGACCGTCATCCACGTGATCAACGACGGCGGCGAGGGCACCCCGTACGACATCCGCGAGGAGATCGGGCAGATCCACCCGAGCGTGGCCCCCGTCGAGGGCGAGGCCGTCGTGGTGAAGGGGGTGCCGAACAGCTTCGTCGGCACCGATCTCGGCGAGCGCGTCGACGCCGCCGGCCACGACGACGTCGTGGTGATCGGCTTCATGACGCACATGTGCGTGCTGGCCACGGCGCAGGGCGCGTTCCTGCGCGGCAACCGGCCGACGGTCGTCGCCGACGCGTGCGCGACCCGGGCACTCGACTGGGAGGCGGGCAGTGAGCTGCCCGCCTCCCAGATCCACCAGGGTGCCCTCGCGACGGTCCGCGACCTCTACGGAGTCGTGGTCCCCTCCGGGAAGTCGCTGGCCTGAGCCGCTCAGCCCGTCACAGCTTGAGCAGCCGCTCCGCCGTCTCCCGGTAGTCGCGCAGCGCGATCCTCAGCTGCTCGGTGTCGTCCGTCGACTCCTGCCACGACGTGCGCAGGGTGCGGCGACGGCCCGCGAGGGTCTCCGCGAGGCGGGCCGTCAGGTCCTCCAGGACGTGATCGGCCTCCTCGACGGCGGCCCGGGGACCGTCCACGAACCCGGTGACCGCGTGCCGCAGCCGGCCTTCGAGCTCGGCGCGGGCGTCGGTCGGGACGATCTCGGAGCGCGTACCGGAGGCGTGCCCGGGCCCGTGCCCCATCTCCGTCGTACGCTCCATGCCCGCCGGACGTTCCATGCGCTCCGGGCGGTCCGGGCGGTCCGTGCCCTCCATGCGCTCCGGGGTGTCCCGGTGGCCCAGGCGCTCCGCGTGCTCCATGCGCTCCGGGCGATCCGTGCGATCCGTGCGATCCGGGGCCGGGCCGGAGCCCATGGCGCCGCCGCGCGTCCTGTCGATGTCCGTCATGTTCGCTCAACTCCCCTTCGCCAGACGCCCCTTGAGGGCACCCGTCCTCTTGTGCGAGCCGTGCGTGTCCGCTGCGCGCCGGTCGGCGGCCTCCTCGCCGGCGTCGCCGGTGCGCCGCCGCATGGCGCGGTCCCGGCCGACCAGGTCCTCGAAGAGGGCCCGCGCCTCGACCATCGCCGCCCGCAGTTCCTCCGTACCGGCCCTGCTCTCGTCGGCGTGCCCGGTGCGGGCGTGGGTGGCGCGGTGGACGCGCCGGTAGCCGTGCACATGGGCCCCGTGGTGGACGGAGAGGGCGTCGAGCTGGTCCTCGTAGCGTCCGTCGGCGCCCCCGGCGGGGAAGCCGCGCTCGTGCGCCAGGTCGGCGAGGACGGCGTCGGCCTCGGCGACGGCGCCGGCCGGGTCCTCGACGAAGCGTTCCTGGGCGTCGGCCCAGCGCGCCAGGTAGCGCTCACGGGCGGCGGGGTCCAGGGGGTGGGTCTTCAGCGAACCGTGCCGCCGTACCCGCTCGGCCAGTTCGTGCTCGGCTGCCTTGGTGTCGCCGTCGTGGTGGGCGACGGCCCGGTCGTACTCGGGCCCGAAGCGGCGCTGGAGGCCGCGTCCGCCGCGGGGTGCGGTGCGCGCGGCGAAGAGTCCCGCCGCGACGACGACCACGAGCCCCACCACGATCAGAGCGATGATCACGCCTGTGGACATGGGTGCCTTCCCTCAGTGGTGGCTTGTCCACACCGAGTTGCCACCGGCCGGACACCCAAACAGATCGCGACGCGACGAGCGGCGAAAACGACTTGCGGGGCCACGGACCACCGGACACAGAATGCGCCATGCGCACCTCCTGGACCGTCGCCCCCGAACCGTTCGACTCCGCCGTCGCCGCCGCCCTGTGGCGCGCGTACTACACGGAGGTGAGCGACCGCTGGTACCTGCTGCACGAGGGCCGCACCACGGACCCGGCCGAGCTGGAGCGCGGTGTCGCCTCCGAGTCGGGGTCCCAACTGGCGCCGCCCACCGGCCAGTTGCTCGTCGGCCGCTACGAGGGCGAACCCGCGGGCACGGCCGGAGTGCGCCTGGTCGACGACCGTACGGCCGAGCTCACGCGGGTCTACGTACGCGAGGAGCTGCGCGGCACGGGCGGCGCGTCCCTGCTCGTCGCGGCGGCCGAGGACGCGGCGCGCGCCCTGGGCGCCGAGGTGATCCGGCTCGACACCCGCGACGACCTGGTGGAGGCACGTGCCCTGTACGCGCGGCTCGGCTACGAGGAGACGCCGCCGCACAACGACGACGCCTACGCCGAGCACTGGTTCAGCAAGAAGCTCGGCGCGTAGCCGGCCCGCCGCGAGCCGTTCGCCCTGGCCTGAAAGCACCTACTCCGTAAGGGAGTTCATGCTCCCGGAGTGCCCGCCCGGGGAGTTCACGCGCTCACACCCGGCCGCTGAACCGTCCCGTCGTGCGGCCGCTCCGCGTCCGATCCGCACATCTCGGCGTTCAGTTCGGAGACGAGGTTGATGAGGTCGGTGGGGCGGTCGGGCCCCCACCAGTCGCCGAGCAGTTCGGCGAGGGACTCCTCGCGGGCCGCGCCGAGCCGGGCCGCGACCGCCCGCCCCTCGTCCGTGAGGACCAGGTCGACCCCTTCGCGTACGGCGAGGCGCCGCTCCTCGACCTGCCGGGCCGCCGCGAGGACGACATGGAGCGGCACGGCGCTGCGCTCGGCGAGCGAGGCAGGCTCCGCCCACCCGTACCGGTTGATGCGCAGCACGAGCCAACTCGCCGCGGGCAGCAGGTCGTAGCCCGCCCGCTCGGTGATCTTCTCGTAGATCTCGCGCCGCCCCTCGCGGGTCCCGAGCGCCGAAAGGGCCCGCGCCACCTCGTCGTACGAGGAGCGCTCGACCGGGTTGGAGGCGAGCGTCTCGGTGGCGTCGGGCGCGGTGACGGAGCCGCGCAGCTTGTCCTCGCGCAGGAACCAGGACAGGGCGAAGGCGAGCAGGGCGACCGGGACGGCGTAGAGGAAGACGTCGGTGATGGACGTGGAGTAGGCGTGCAGCACCGACGGCCGCAGCGCGGCGGGGAGTTGGGCGATGCCGCGCGGGTCGGCGCTGAGCGAGGCGGGGGTGACGCCGGGCGGCAGCTGCTGCCCGGCGAGGGCCGAACTCAGGTTGCCGTTCAGGCGGTTGGTGAAGATGGTGCCGAAGATGGCGACACCGAAGGAGGCTCCGATCGAGCGGAAGAAGGTGGCGCCCGATGTGGCGACGCCCAGATCCTCGTACGGGACCGCGTTCTGCACGATGAGGACGAGCACCTGCATGACGAGGCCGAGCCCGAGTCCGAAGACGAAGAAGTAGAGGCTCATCCTCAGGGTGGAGCTGGTCTCGCTGAGGTTGTGCAGGAGCAGCAGGCCGAGCGTGGTGACGGCGGTGCCCGCGATCGGGAACACCTTCCAGCGCCCGGTGCGGCTGACGATCTGCCCCGAGACCGTGGAGGACAGGAGCAGACCGATGACCATCGGCAGCATGTGCACGCCCGACATGGTCGGCGAGACGCCCTGGACGACCTGGAGGAACGTCGGCAGGTATGTCATCGCGCCGAACATCGCGAAGCCGATGACGAAGCTGATGACCGCGGACAGCGTGAACGTCCGGACGCGGAACAGCTTCATCGGCAGGACGGGCTCCGCGGCCCGGAACTCCACGAACACGAAGACGACGCCGAGCACCACGCCGAGGATCGCGAGCCCGATGATCTGCGGCGAGCCCCAGTCCCAGGTCGTGCCGCCGAGCGAGGCGACGAGGACGAGACAGGTCGCCACGGACGCGATGAGGAAGGTGCCGAGGTAGTCGATGCGGTGCTTGCGCGAGCGGACCGGGATGTGGAGCGCGGCGGCGATCACGGCGAGCGCGACGACACCGATGGGGAGGTTGACATAGAAGACCCAGCGCCAGCTCAGATGCTCGGTGAACAGGCCTCCGAGCAGCGGTCCGAGCACGCTGGTCGCGCCGAAGACGGCGCCGAACAGCCCCTGGTACTTGCCGCGTTCACGCGGCGAGACGATGTCGCCGACGATGGCCATCGACAGCACCATCAAGCCGCCGCCGCCAAGACCTTGCAGCGCACGGAAGCCGATCAGCTGCGGCATGTTCTGCGCCATGCCGCACAGCGCGGAGCCGACGAGGAAGATCGCGATGGCGAGCTGGAACAGCTTCTTGCGCCCGTACTGGTCGCCGAGCTTGCCCCACAGCGGGGTCGCCGCGGTGGCCGCGAGCATGTACGCGGTGACGACCCACGACAGGTGCTCCATGCCGCCGAGATCGCTGACGATGGTGGGCAGGGCCGTCGAGACGATGGTCTGGTCGAGGGCGGCGAGCAGCATACCGAGCAGCAGGGCTCCGATGGAGACGAGAACACCGCTGCTCTTGCCCGCGTCGTCGGGCACGGCGCGGTGGGTGCGGCCTCCGGCGGCGTTGCCGGAACCGTCGTGTACTTCCTGGCTGCTCATGGCCACCTCCGAAGCCTCCCCGGCCCGGACCGGCCGGGGGCTTGGCACTTCCCATCCTGGTAGGTGTGACCAGGTTTGGCCTGTTGAGTCCTACTGGGCCCCGCGATTTCCCGGGCCCGCGCTGCGGGCGGGGCGCACGGGTCTGCATAATGCGCCTTGCAACGCTCGGGGATGGGGGGCCACACGATGAGCGACGACCACAGACGTACGTGTCCGGAGTGCGGGGCGGGCGGGGGGCCGGACGGCGATCCGTCGTGCGCCTGCGAGGCGGAGAGCTTCGGGCCGCTCCGTATCCGCCCTTATGTCACGCTTCCCGAGCCGTCCCTGCCGGCGCCGCCGCGCGCGGCCGACCCGTACGCGCATCCGCCGCGCACCCCGCTGCCGCCGGAGGAACCGGCCGGCGCGGACGACGTCGACGCTCCGGAGCCGGAGCGGCGGCGCGGACCCGTCCTGCTGCTCGCCGCGGTCGCGGGGGTACTGAGCGTGGCCGCGCTGGTGACGGTCCTGATCTCGGCGGGCGGGGACGACTCCCCGTCGACGGCGGCGGCCGCGAGCGAGTCGACGCTGTCCGGTGCGGCGCCGCACGAGCCGGCGTCCGCACCGCCGTCGTCCGCGCCGGCGTCCCCGTCCTCGTCCTCGTCCCGGGAGAGCGCGTCGCCGAGCGCCTCGGCATCGCCGTCCGCGTCGGCCTCGGTGTCCCCGACCCCGTCCGCGAGCCGTACGTCGAAGAGCCCGACGGCGACGCAGTCCACGCCCCCCGCGCCGACGGCGACCCGCAGCGCGACACCCCCGGCCCAGGCGGTCCTGCGCCGGGGCGACCACGGCCCCGAGGTCACCGAACTCCAGTCCCGCCTCAAGCGGCTGAACCTCTACATCGGCGACCCGAACGGCAACTTCAACGGCCCGACGGAGTACGCCCTGCGCACCTACCAACTCTCCCGGGGCATCCAGACGGACGACCAGGGAACGTACGGCCCGGCGACCAGGGAGGCACTCGAACGCGAAACGTGAGCACATCAAGCCCCTGCGGCGATTGAGCAGCGGGGTCCGGGGCAGAGCCCCGCGACCTGAGCGTCATCGCCGCCGACCGATGTCATCCCACGTACAGCAGGATCTCCCCGTCGCCCCCGGCAACAACGCGTACGGCCCGGAGATCCGGCACCACGACATCCGCCCCCTGCCCGACGGCCCGGGCCCCGACGCCCACGACCCGCATCCCGGCGGAGCGCCCCGCCGAGATCCCGGCCCCCGAGTCCTCGAACACCACACAGTCCGCGGGATCGACCCCCAGCTCGGCGGCCCCCTTGAGGAACCCTTCGGGGTCGGGCTTGCTGGCCCCCACGTTCTCCGCCGTCACCCGCACCGCGGGATACGGCAGCCCCGCCGCGGCCATCCGCCCGGTCGACAGCGGCACATCCGCCGAGGTGACCAGCGCGTGCGGCACCCCGCCGGAGATCAGCGCGTCCAGGAACTCCGGGGCGCCCGGCACCGGCACGACGCCGTCCATGTCCGCGGTCTCCGCGGCGAGCATCCGCGCGTTGTCGGCGTAGTTCTCCTCGACGGACCGCTCGGGCAGCAGTACGGCCATCGTGGCGTGGCCCTGACGCCCGTGGGCGACGGCCATCACCTCGTCGGGGTCGAAGCCGTGGTCGACGGCCCAGCGCCGCCAGATCCGCTCCACGACGGCGTCGGAGTTGACGAGCGTGCCGTCCATGTCGAGCAGCAGGGCGCGCGCGGAGAGAACGGTGGGCGTGGCCGGCATCGGCAGGCTCCAGAGAACGGAGGCAGGGGGAACAAGGCGGCCCCGCCCGCCGGTCAGGGAGTGCGGACGGGAACCACTTTGTTCCCCCACGATACAAAACGCTTCGCCGTGATCGCCAGTCGGGGTGAGCCGGGGGATGATCCGCACTCGGCGATCAGCCGAACGACTCGGGACTCCGCCCCGGACCCCGCCGCCCGATCGCCGCAAGGGCTTGATCGGGCCCCGACGAGTCCCAACTCGCCTCCATCGCACCGCACTTACCCCTTGCCCCTCACCCCATTTTGACGCGACCCTGTCACTCAACGCTCACCTCCCCGAAACCCCACCCCTCCACCCTGGCCAGGCACACCCCGCCCGGCCAACCACCCCCCACCCCCTGGGAGTTCGCATGTTCTACGCGCGTCGACCCGTCCCCGTGGCCCTCGGCACCCTCGCCCTCGCCGCCGGCCTCACCCTGATGTCCGGCCCCACCGCGCAGGCCGCCCCGCCCACCCCGGTCAGCGCCGCGACCGCCCGTACGTACCTCTCCGAGCTGACGGTGAAGGCCGAGGGCTCGTCGGACGGGTACAGCCGCGATCTGTTCCCGCACTGGATCACCCAGTCCGGCACCTGCAACACCCGCGAGGTCGTCCTCAAGCGCGACGGCACGAACGTCGTGACGGACTCCAACTGTGCCGCCACGTCCGGCAGTTGGTACTCGGCCTACGACGGCGCCACCTGGACCGCCGCCTCCGACCTCGACATCGATCACATCGTCCCGCTGTCCGAGGCGTGGAAGTCCGGTGCCAACGCGTGGACGACGAGCAAGCGCCAGGGCTTCGCCAACGACCTCACCCGGCCGCAGCTCATCGCCGTCACCGACAACGTGAACCAGGCCAAGGGCGACCAGGACCCGGCCACCTGGATGCCGTCGCGCACCGCGTACGCCTGCACCTATCTGCGGATGTGGGTCCAGGTGAAGCACTACTACGCCCTGACCGTCGACTCGGCCGAGAAGAGCGCGATCCAGTCGGGCCTCAGCGGCTGCTGACAGGCCGCTCACCGGCACT
Source organism: Streptomyces sp. NPDC052225 (assembly GCF_040679615.1). Taxonomy (NCBI): domain Bacteria; kingdom Bacillati; phylum Actinomycetota; class Actinomycetes; order Kitasatosporales; family Streptomycetaceae; genus Streptomyces; species Streptomyces sp. NPDC052225. Next base: position 89,083 of record NZ_JBFAVD010000012.1, read on the forward strand.
TCCCGAAAATCGGGCCGCCGGAACCACCCCGCCCGCCTCCGACGTTCCGTACCGTACGGCCCGGAACGTCGGAGTGCCGGAGATGCGGAGGCGATCACGTGGCGAGGCTGCGGCTTGGACCACTCCTGCGGTACGTGGACGAGGAGGCCGCCACCGTCTGGGTCGAGGCGAGCCGGCCCTGCGTCGCCGAGGTGCGCTGCAAGGACGGCGCCCGCGGCAGCGCGCACACCTTCCAGATCGACGGGCACCACTACGCCCTGATCCCGGTCACCGGCCTGACCCCGGGCACCGAGACGTCGTACGAGGTGACGCTCGACGGCGGCCGCGTCTGGCCCGAGGCCGGCTCCCGCTTCCCCGACAGCACCATCCGCACCCCGCAGCACGGCACCCCCGACAACCCGCTCCGCGTCGCCTTCGGCTCCTGCCGCTGGGCCGCCCCTCCCGCCGACGAGCACGACCCGGTGGGCCCGGACGCCCTCGACACCCTCGCCGCCCGCCTCGCCGCGCACCCGGACACCGAGCGGCCCGACATCCTCGTCCTGCTCGGCGACCAGGTGTACGCGGACGAGACCTCACCGGCGACGCAGCAGTGGCTGGCCCGCCGCCGCGACCTGCGCGAGGAACCCGGCAACCAGGTCGCGGACTATCAGGAGTACACGCGCCTCTACTACGAGTCCTGGCTCGACCCCGAGATCCGCTGGCTGCTCTCCACCGTCCCCTCCGCGATGATCTTCGACGACCACGACCTGATAGACGACTGGAACACCAGCGAGGCCTGGCTCGCCGACATGCGGGCGACGCCCTGGTGGCGCGAGCGGCTGCTGAGCGGCCTGATGTCGTACTGGGTGCACCAGCACATCGGCAATCTGTCGCCCACCGCGCTCGCCGCCGACGCGGTCTACGAGGCGGTGCGCGCGACGCCCGACGGCACGGACGCGCTGCGCGCCTTCGCCGCCCGCGCCGACACCGACCCCGCGTCGGTGCAGTGGAGTTACCGGCGCGACTTCGGCCGCGTACGCCTGCTGATGGTGGACAGCCGCGCGGCCCGTGTCCTGGACGAGCAGCACCGCTCGATGCTCCACCCGGACGCCGAGCGCTGGCTGCGCGAGCAGGTGCTCGACGGGCAGGACGCGGCGCCCGGCGCGTACGACCACCTCCTGATCGGTACGTCACTGCCCTGGCTGCTGCCGCATCTGATCCACGACGCCGAGGGGTGGAACGCGGCGATGAGCCGCGGCGAGCGCGGTGCGCGCTGGGCGCTGCGCGGCGAAAAGCTGCGCAGGCGGGCCGACTTGGAGCACTGGGCGGCGTTCCCGGCATCGTTCGACGCGCTGGCGGATCTGATAGCCGAGGCGGGTTCGGGCCCGGCCGCGCCCGCGACGATCGCGGTCCTGTCCGGGGACGTGCACCACGCGTACGTCGCCGAACCCGCCTGGCCCGCCGACGCCCCGGCCGTCCCCGCCGCCCGCGTCCTGCAACTGACCTGCTCCCCCGTCCACAACTCGGTGCCCGCGTCGATACGCGTCGGCTTCCGGTTCGGCTGGAGCCGGACGGGCCGCGCGCTCGGCCGCCGCTTCGCCCGGCACGCCCGCGCGGCGGCCCCGCGTATCAACTGGCGCAAAACGGGCGGGCCTTGGTTCGGCAACCAGCTGATGACGCTGACGCTGCGCGGCCGCCGCGCCGACCTCACCCTCGATCAGGCCACGCAGAAGGGCGACCTCGCGCGGGTGGAGCGGCGCACGCTCAGCTGACCGGCCCGGCACGCACCCTCCGTGATCCGGCCCACACCTGGAATCCCGCCCTCCGCTCCCGGAGGCGAAACGGCATGATGAGGCGGACCGTCCGCTTCCAGCAGCCCCACATGCCCCGGGAGTCCCGTTTTGCCCGCCCCCCACACCGAGTTCAGCCTTGCCGTCGTCGGCGCAGGCCCCCGCGGCACCAGCGTCCTGGAGCGGCTGACCGCCTCCGCCGAGGAGCTGCTCCCGGACGGCGCCCGGCTCACCGTCCACGTGATCGACCCGGCGCCCCCGGGCGCGGGCGGCGTCTGGCGCACCGACCAGGCGCCCGAACTCCTGATGAACACGGTCGCCTCGCAGGTCACCCTGCACACGGACGAGTCGGTCGACTGCGCGGGCCCGGTGCGCCCCGGCCCGAGCCTGTACGAGTGGGCGGCCGCGCACGACACCGCCCTCGGCCCGGACGCATACCCCACCCGCGCCCAGTACGGCCGCTATCTGCGCCATGTGTTCGCCGAGACGGTCGCCGCGGCCCCGCCCGCCGTCGAGGTCGTCACGCACGCCACCCGCGCGGTCCGCCTCGACGACGACACCGCCGACGCCGCCGACACCACCGACACCGCCGGCCGCCAGACTCTCGCCCTCGCCGACGGCCGCGAACTGACCGGCCTGCACGCGGTCGTCCTCGCCCAGGGCCACCTGCCCGTCGTCGACACCCCCGCCGAGCGCGCGCTGAGCACGTACGCGCGGGAGCACGGCCTGCGCCACGTCCCGCCGGCGAACCCGGCCGACCTCGACCTCGCCCCCGTACGCCCCGGCGAGGCCGTCCTGTTGCGCGGCCTGGGCCTCAACTTCTTCGATCACATGGCCCTGTTGACCGAGGGACGGGGCGGCCGCTTCACCCCGGCGCCCGGCGGCGGCCTGCGGTACACACCGTCCGGTGACGAGCCGCGCCTGTACGCCGGTTCGCGCCGCGGCATCCCGCACCAGGCGCGCGGCGACAACGCCAAGGGCCCGCACGGACGCCACGCGCCGGCGGTCCTCACGCCCGAGGCCGTCGCCCGCTTCCGCGAGCGTGCCGAGGCCGGTGACGCCCCCGACTTCCTCGCCGACATATGGCCGCTGGTCGCGAAGGAGGTCGAGACGGTCTACTACGCGGCGCTCCTGAAGTCCGCCGGAATGCTCACGCCCGACTTCCAGGAGCGCTTCCTCGCCGCACCCCACGGTTCTCCCCAAGAGGCCGACGTGCTCTGGGAGTTCGGGATCGCCGACGACCAGATCTGGTCCTGGGACCACGTCTCGCGCCCGCACGCCGAGCGCACCTTCGTCTCGCCCGCCGACTGGCGCTCCTGGCTCCTCCGCCATCTGCGCGAGGACGCCGCCCATGCCGCGCTCGGCAACGTCGACGGACCCGTGAAGGCCGCGCTCGACGTGCTGCGCGACCTGCGCAACGAACTGCGGCTCGTCGTCGACCACGGCGGCCTGACCGGCACCTCCCGCCGCGACCACCTCGATCGCTGGTACACCCCGCTCAACGCGTTCCTGTCCATCGGCCCGCCGCGCCGGCGCATCGAGGAGATGACCGCGCTGATCGAGGCGGGCGTCCTCACCGTCGTCGGCCCGCGCCTCGAAGTCGCCGCGCGGGACGGGCGGTTCGTGGCGCACTCCCCCGATATACCGGGCTCCGCGGTGACGATCACCACACTCGTCGAGGCCCGGCTGCCCGCACCCGACGTGCGCCGCACCGCCGACGAACTGCTCGCCCGGCTCCTGAAGACCGGCCGCGCCCGCCCGCACACGACCGACGGCCACGAGACGGGCGGCCTCGACGTGACACCTCGCCCCTATCACCTGATCGACCGTCAAGGCCGCCCGCACGCACGGCGGTTCGCGTTCGGCGTGCCCACGGAAGGGGTGCACTGGGTGACCGCGGCGGGGGCGCGTCCCGGGGTCGACTCGGTGACGCTCTCGGACGCCGACGCGGTGGCGCGCGCGGCCCTGCGCACCGCGACGGCCGACCGCCGGCCATGGCCGAATGTTGAACTTGCAAGCATTGGTTAGGTTCCCCTAATCTGAGGCGCTCCCAGATCGGTGGCAACGGCGGCGACGACGGCGCCGACTGCACCGTGAACTCGGTTACGTCCCCAACCGACCGGTCCCCAACGACCGAAGGAGTCCCCCCATGACCGGACGCCTCAACAGCGCCCAGCCCTACGCCCTCGGCCTCTTCCGCATCGTCATCGGCCTGCTCTTCACCTGCCACGGCGCCGCCTCGCTCTTCGGCGTCCTCGGCGGCGCCACCGTCGAAGCGGGCACCTGGCCCGGCTGGTACGCGGCCGTCATCCAGCTCGTCGGCGGCGGCCTGGTGCTGCTCGGCCTCGGCACCCGCTTCGCCGCGCTGATCTCGTCGGGCTCGATGGCCTACGCGTACTTCAAGGTCCACCAGCCCGAGGCCCTGTGGCCGCTCCAGAACGGCGGCGAGGCCTCCGTCCTGTTCTGCTGGACCATGCTGCTCCTCGTCTTCACCGGCTCCGGCGCGCTCGGCCTCGACCGGCTCTTCGCCGGCCGCGGCCGGAGCACCGAGCAGGAGTCGGCGACGCAGCGCGCCACCGTCACGGTCTGACGTCACGTACGACGGCGCCCGCCCCGGTCGAACCGGGGCGGGCGCCGTCGTGTGCGGGCGGGGTCAGGGCAGCGAAGCGAACGGCACGGTGAAGCACGCCACCCGCTTCCCGGCACCTCCGGGCACGTCATGGATCACCACCGACCCGGCCTCACCGGCCCGCAGCCCCCACGCCTTGCGCGCGGTCGCGTGCGCGTCGCCGGCCGCGTCGGTGGTGAAGTCCAGCCACACCTCGTTCTCGGCGTTCACCCGCTTCGGGTCGACCACGTGCTGGTAGTGCCCGCCCGCGGCCCCCGGATCGACGCCGCACGGCTTCTGGTGGACGTGCGCGCCGTAGGCGTGGCCGGGGGCGAGGCCCTCGACACGCAGCTTCACCGTCATGCCGCGCTCGTCGCCGCGCTGCGCGACCGCGATCGACGCCGCCGCGGGCACCAGCTCCATGTCGTACGTGATCGCGGGCGACGGCACGAACGCCGTCGGCGGCGTGAACCGCGCCTCGGTCCGCATCCAGTAGCAGTCCGCGGCGCCGACGGCCCCGCCACCGCCCGCCGCGAACACGGCCGCCGCGAGAGCGCCGGTCACCATCCCTGCCACCATCGCCAGATCCTCCGGTCAGTCGCTCGGTGCCGGTTCGCACCGGTTCGTTCGTACGGGAGAAAGGCGGGCGGTGTCGCGCCGGGCGGGCCACGCGGGTGAACGTGAGATGGAGAACATTTGTACCCCTTGCGTCACTCGGGCCACACGTCAGGCGTACGCTGTACAGCTGTCATGAAGCCGCTCTCGCCCGGAGGGAACGGCCGGGGGATTCGGTCCGTACGGGGAGTTGGCGCGCGTGTTGGAGAGTGTCGGGTCGCTGACCGGCAGCCCATGGATCTACGCGCTCGTCGCGCTCTCCGTGCTCTTCGACGTCTTCCTGCCGGTGCTGCCCAGCGGCGTCCTGGTGATCACCGCGGCCACCGCGGCGGCGGCCGGCACGGGTGCGGCCACCGGGCAGGTCCCGCACGGCGTACCCGATCTGCTCGCCCTCACCGCCTGCGCCGCGACGGCCTCGGTCGTCGGCGACCTGGTCGCCTACCGGCTCGCCTGGCGCGGCGGCGCACGCCTGGACCGCGCCATCGCCCGCTCCCGGCGCCTGACGACCGCGCAGGAACGTCTCGGCGGGGCCCTCGCACGCTCCAGCGGCGGACTGCTCGTGATCATCGCCCGGTTCGCGCCCGCGGGCCGCTCGGTCGTCTCGTTCGCGGCCGGCACGGCGCACACCCGGCCCCGCGAGTTCGTGCCCTGGTCGGCGCTGGCCGGCGTGGCCTGGGCCGCGTACAGCGTGGCGCTCGGCTACTTCGGGGCGCAGTGGCTCGGCGCGAGCTGGCTGTCCACCGTGGTCTCACTGCTCGCCCTGGTCGGCGCGGGCCTGGTCGCGGCGTACGTGATGCGCCGCCCGCCGCCGGAGCCTCAGGAGGCCTGAGCAGCCTTCGGCCGTCCCCGTACCTCGATCCCGTCGAGCAGTTCGGCGGTGGCCCGCGCGATCTCGTCCACGGCCCGGTCGAACACCTCCTGGTTGTGCGCGGCCGGCGCCCGGAACCCGGACACCTTCCGTACGTACTGGAGGGCGGCCGCCCTGATCTCCTCCTCGGTGGCCTCTTCGGGGAGAACGGGCGGGCGAAGGGTCTTGATGCTGCGGCACATGCCTCCAGTCTGCCGCCGCACCCCCTCCCGGCGCCCGGGTTCGACCACACGTTCGCGTGAACTCCCCGAAGTTGCTCGCGCCCCTAAATCGAACAGACGTACCATTGCCGGGTGGCAGCGAACGATGAATCCGACCTCGACTTCCCGAGCGACCTCCTCGCGGCACAGGAGGAGCTGCACCAGGTCCGGGCCGAGCTGGTGGCCCTCCTCAAGCGGCTTCCCTGGTCGGTCGAGCCGCTCGACGCCATCAGCGACACCCAGGGCTGGCGCAAGCTGGAGCGCCCGGCCTCACCGGGCTGGAGCGACGACGAACAGGCGGAGGTGGAGAAGCTCCGCAGGCGCGAGCTGGAGCTGGCCGTCTTCGTGACGTGCCATCGCTACTGGGGCGAGCTCTCGGGCGCCGACGCGGTGCGGGCGAGGGCCCGCCTCAAGCACATGCACGACCCCGAGCCCGGGCACGACGAAGGCCCCCGGGAGTGACCATGACGTGTGTGCGTCACGATCGCCCGAGGGCCTTCGTTCACCGTGGTGGGCGCGGACGGTTTCGAACCGCCGACATCCTGCTTGTAAGGCAGGCGCTCTACCCCTGAGCTACGCACCCTGGTCCCCGGCGCTGTGACCAGGACGAGCCGACAGCCTACCTTGCCGACGGCCGTGCACCGCAAACCCGCGTCCGGGGGGTTATCCCCACCCCGGATCCGGTGGCCGACCGTATCCCGGCGGACGCCTTCACCCCCGTACGTTCATGGAGTGCCGGACACCGTGCCGGCGACGCAACACCAGCCACCGCAGGGGGAGTTCACCATGACCGTCCGCCCGTCGCGCACCGCGCGCGTCCTCGCCGCACTCGCGGCCGTCACCGCCGTCGCCGCGACGGCGACGGCCTGCGGGGCCGACGCCTCCGACGACGGCCACCCCGACCACCGGTCCTTCGCGCTGCGCGGCACGACGCTCACGGTCGACTCGGACGACTCGGCGCTCGAACTGGTCCCGGGCGACAGCGACCAGGTGAAGGTGACCCGCTGGTTCGAGGGCTCCACCGTGATCGGCGGCGACCCGAAGGTGACGTGGGCCTGGCAGGGCGACGAGGACCGGCTCACCCTGCGCCTCGACTGCAGCGGCCTCATCGCCGACTGCTCGGCCCGGCACCGGGTCGAGGTGCCGCGCGGCGTCGCCGTGGTCGTCAAGAACGGCGACGGCAGCGTGCGCGCCGACGGCTTCGACAAGGGCCTCGACATCACCACCGGCGACGGCTCGGTCCGCGTCGACGACATCAAGGGCCCGCTGCGCCTGAGCGGCGAGGACGGCTCCCTGAACGCCACCCGCGTCGACTCCCGCCGGGTCACCGTCGACACCGAGGACGGCTCGGCCCACATCGCCCTGCGCACCGTCCCCGACCGCGTCGACGCGCGCAGCCAGGACGGCTCCCTGACGCTCACGGTGCCCGGCTCCGCCAGGTACCGCGTCACGACGGACACGGACGACGGCGGCGTCGACGTCTCGGTCCCCCGCGACGCGCACAGCGACCACCGGATCACGGCCCGCGCCCAGGACGGAAAAGTCACGGTCCGAACCGCGAACTAACCGGCCCGTGTGTTCGTCATTAACCGGTGGGAGAATGGACACCGGGCAGACTCGATGACGGCACGGGCAGCACAGGAGAGGTTAGTGACGGCGACGACGACCAGGACACAGCCAGTTCCGTCGTCCCCAGTCCTTCCTCGACGCCCCGAGCAGGTGCGCCCTGAAGGGGCGCGGGGAACTGCGCGAGCAACCACGACGAACGCGCACCCGGCCCCCCACACCAACCAGGCAGACGCCACCCCGTCCTCCCGCTACAGCCCCCTCCGCGACCTCCTCACCCTCGCCCTGCTCCCCGTACCCCTCATCGCGGCCACAGCCATCGCCACGTTCAACGCCGGAGGCACCCGGCGATGGTTCGGCGGCCGCGCCGAGAACCAGCGGGCCGAGGCACAGGCCGCGAAGGACGCCGCGGCCGCCGCCTTCTACGAGCTGGACACCGCCCAGCGGGACCTGCGGATCTCCATCGAGACGATCACCGCGGTCGACGACTCCCCCGCGGCCCGCCGCGCCGTCACCGACTTCGAGCAACTCGGCCGCCGGATCGACGAGGTGAGCGGCCAGTACATCACCGCGGTCGACGCCCACGACCTGGACCGCGACGACCTGGAGGCGAGCGCCGCGGTCCGCGCGCGGACCGAACTGACGCAGGCCAAGGACCAGTTGAGCCGCACCAAGGCGGACCTGGACCGGTTCGCGCAGGGGCTCGGCCCGCTGCTCGGCAAGGCGGAGACCCAGCTGACCCGGCTCGCCCCGGCGGTGGAGCGCGCCCGACAGGCCCTGCTCGCCGCGACGACCGCGCTGGACGCCACGCGGCAGGCGGGCCTGAAGGCCGACGACCTCGCGGGACGCCTCGCGACCCTCGGCCCGGAGCTGACCAAGCTGAACCAGGGCGCGGGCCGGCACGGCGTCGCGGAGACCCTGGAGCGTGCCGACCGGGTCGCGCGGGACGCGGAGGCCGTGCGCGCGGAGGCCGAGCGGCTGCCCGAGCGGGCCGCCGAGATCGACCGCCGTCTCGTGTCGCTGCGCACGCGGGCGCAGGCCCTTCAGACGAGAGCGGGCCAGGTCGACCCGGTCCTGAGCGAGCTGCGGCGCCGGTTCTCGGCGGCGTGCTGGCAGGACCTCCAGAACGTGCCGCAGCTGGCCGCGGAGAACGTACGGCAGGCCGAGACCAAGCTCGCCGAGGCCCGTACCGCCCGCGAGGCCCAGCGCTGGCCGGACGCCACATCGCTGCTCTCCACCGTCCGCGCGCTCCTGAACAGCACGGACGAGTCGGTGTCGGCCGCCTCCGACCGGCTTCAGCGACTGAACGCGGTGGCGAAGGACCCGCAGCAGGAGGTCGACCGCACCCGCTTCGCGATCCGGGACGCCCAGCGCCTCGCGATGGCGGGCCGCAGCACCCCCGACCCGCGCCACGCCCGCCCCCTCGACGACTCGGTGGCCCGGCTCGACCGCGCGCTCGCCGGGCTCGAGGGCCGCCACCCCGACTACTGGCACTTCCTCACGGAGACGGAGGCCGTGCGGCGCACGGTGGCCCGGGTCGTGGCGCAGATCCGCGAGGACCGCGGCACCGGCGTCTGAAGGGGTTGGCACTGTCCCGGGGCCGGGCGGATGCTTGATGTACGTACATGAGGTACATCGACGTACGTACGCGAGGTACGTACGCAAGGAGGCGAGGCGACCATGGCCACGCATGTCCTCCACCCCGGATCAGGGCGGCGCGTCAGGCTCGACGACCATCTGCCCGTCGACCACAGCCTCATCAGGGTCTACCGCATCGGCGCCGGCGTGATGGGTCTGGTCCTGCTCACCTTCGGCATCCTCGGGCTCATCGACAAGATCGGCTTCTTCGACACCGGCGGCGACCGGGTCGCGGGCCTCAACACCAACGGGGCGCTCAGCGTCCTGTCGATCTGTGTCGGGCTGCTGCTGTTCGTCGGCATGATCATCGGCGGCAACTTCGCGTCGACGCTGAACATGACCCTCGGCGTCCTGTTCATCCTCAGCGGCTTCGTGAACCTGGCCCTCCTCGACACCCGCTACAACGTCCTCGCCTTCCGCATCCAGAACGTCCTGTTCAGCTTTGTCGTCGGGCTGATGCTGATGTTCTTCGGCATGTACGGACGGGTCAGCGGCACCCTGCCGCACGACAACCCGTACTGGCGGGCGCGCCATCCCCGTTCCGGCTGACGGGAAGGCGATTGATATTGCACAGCCGGGCATGCGAGCCTGCTCGGCATGACCAGCTCACCGCCGGTGCCGCATGCGCGCGCCGGGCGCGACGCGCACCGCACCGCGGTCGAGGTTCTGGCGCGCGGCATCGCCGACGGCACGTACGCCATCGGGACGCAGCTCCAACTCGCCGTACTGACCGCACAGTTGGGGGCCGCCGAGCCGGTGATCGGCGGCGCGCTGCACGCACTCGCCTCGAAGGGGCTGGTGACCACGGCGGGTGTGGTGCGGCCGCAGCCGGAGTGGAACCTGCTCGACAGCGACGTCCTGCGCTGGCTGCTGACCTCGGGGGCGACGCCGTGGCCCGACGGGTTCATCTCCGATCTGCACGAGTTACGCCGGGCCGTGGAACCGTCGGCCGCCGCGCTCGCCGCGCAGCACCGGTCGGCGGACGATCTGTCCGCGCTCGACCAGGCGTTGACGGTGATGGCGGCGGCTCAGCAGACCCCGGACCCCGATCCGGCGCTGGCCGCGCGCGCCGACGCCGCGTTCCACACGACCCTGCTCGCCGCATCCGGCAACCGGTTCTTCGCCCACCTGGCCCGGGTGATCATCCCGGCGCTCACCGCCCGCAACCGGAAGGTGCACGCGGGCCCGCACCATTCGCCGCTCCCCGCGCACACGGAAGTCGCGGCGTGCGTACGGGAACGAGACGCGGACGGCGCGTACACGGCGATGCTGGAACTTCTGGACGTCTCCCAGCGGGACGACCCGTAATCTTGGCGCATGCCTCGCTACGAATACCGCTGCCGCACCTGCGGCGACACGTTCGAACTGTCCCGCCCCATGGCCGAGTCCGCCGCCCCGGCCACCTGCCCCACCGGCCACCCGGACACGGTGAAACTCCTGTCGACGGTAGCGGTGTCAGGCGTAGCCGCCCCGTCGTCCCGCCCCGCACCCGCGGGCGGTGGCGGCGGCTGCTGCGGAGGCGGCTGCTGCAGCTAGCCCCCCGCCGCCTTGGGCAAGCCCCCGCCGTCTCGGGCAATCCGCCCGCCGCCTTGGGCAAGCCCCCGCCGCCTTGGGCAATCTGCCGCCAAGGGCGGCAGGGTGGGCAAGGCGGCCCCCGGCGCGGGGCGAGCGCTCCGACAGGGCCCGGCACCGCAGCCCGGCCCCGCCGCACACCAGCCCCGCCCCGCCCCACGTCACACCGCCCCCAAGAACCCCCGCAGAACCGCCTCCCCCGCCAACACCCCCCGCTCCGCAAGCACAGTCACCCCAGGCGCGACCCACCCCGCCTCGGCCAACTCCCCATGCCCGGGCCGCCACCCCCGATCCGCCACCTCCAGCAGATCCGCGTCGAGCAGAGAGTCCCCGGCACTCAGCACCTGCCCGGCCCCGACCCGCCGCGCGACTTCCTCCACCGCCGCCCCCTTGGTCAACGGCTTCGGCACGGCATACACCTTCCGCCCCTGAAGCGACACGGTCCACCCGACCCCGTCGGCCCACGCCGCAAGCTCCTTGACCCACCCCTCAGGCAGCAGCGCCCGCTCGACGACGAGATACGCGAACAGATCCTCGGCGACCCGCTCCTTCAGCAGCCACGCCGGATCAGCGGACCGCACCATCCGCTCCCGGACCTCCGCGAGCGGCGCACACTCGGCATCGAGCCGAGCGCCCACCGCGGCCCGCCACTGCGGATCCGACACCCCGTCGACCAGCAGATGCCCGCCGTTGGCGCAGATCGCGTACGCGGGCGCGGGCCCGGGCAACCGCACCCGCCCGTACTGCTCCCGCGTCCGCGTCGTCGTGGGGACGAACACCGCACGCCGCCCGAGCTCCACCAACAGCGCGGCCGCGTCCTCGGTGACGTACGACAGCGGCTTGCTCTGGTACACCTCGACGCAGAGCAGCCGCGGCGCCTCGGCGTCCGGCATGGTCAGGCCGAGCGCGCCGGCGGAGTAGATGAGCGTCCGGTCAAGATCACTGGCAACGACGGCAGGAGAACCGGCACCGGCGCCGGAGCGACGTTCAGAGGCTCTGGTCACTTACCCACCACCGCCTTGCCGTCCGCGCCCGTGGCCCCGCGAGTGAACCGCGGATGGATCAACCCCACGCAGGTGTAAGGGAGTTCGGCGACCTCCTCGACCGGCACGCCCCGCTGCTCGGCGAGCAGCCGCACATGCTCAAGATCGGCACCGGCGCCGGCCCGCGCGAGGATCTTCCACGGCACGCGCCGCAGCAGCACCCGGGTCGTCTCGCCGACGCCGGGCTTCACCAGGTTCACGTCGTGGATGCCGTACTCCTCGCTGATCCGCTCGACGGCGGCCCAGCCCTCCCACGTGGGCGTGCGGTCCGCGCCGAGCAGCTCCTTCACCGCGGCGTCGACCGCCTCACCGACCTCGGCGAACCGCTCCTGCACCACGTCGAGGAAGCGCCCCGACACATCCGAACCGGCCAGCTCCCGGTAGAACTTGGCGCCGTGGTAGTCCCCGGGCCCGACCAGGTCGGCGCGGAGCACGGTGCGCGAAATCAGCCCGGACACCGTCGAGTTGAGGCAGGCGGAGGGTATGAGGAAGTCCTCGCGCGTCCCGTACGTGCGCACGCACGACCCGGGGTCGGCGAGCACCGCGATCTCCGGGTCGAAGCCGGAAGGACCGCCCGCCGCCTCGAACTCATCTATCGCGGCGGCGAGTTCACGCGTGATGGCGCCCTTGCCGGTCCACCCGTCGACGAACACGACGTCCGTCGGGACGTGGTGTGCGGCGAGCCAGCGCAGCGCGTTCGCGTCGATACCGCGCCCGCGCACGATCGACACGGCGTAGTGCGGCAGCTCGATCCCGTGCCGCGCCTGCGCCCAGCGCCGCATCAGCACGCCGACGGGCGTCCCGGCCCGCGCGAGCGACACGAGGACGGGGCGCGGCGAGCGCTCGGCGAGCACGGTCTCCGTCACGACGCCCACCGCGTGCGCGATCCGCGCGGCCGACGCGTCGAGCGCCGCGTGGAACAACTCCTGGTACTGCGCGGTGGGTTGGTACTCCACGGGCAGCGACTCGGCATAGTGCGCGCCGCCGCTCTGCACGGCCTCCTCGCGCTCCTCGGTCGGCGCCTCAAGCCGTACGTCCGAGAGGTCCTGGAGCAGCCAGCCGACCTCGTCGGGCGCGTACGAGGAGAAGTCGGGGCCGCGCAGCGGCTCGGGCAACGGCATGGACGGCCTCTCTTCAGGGACGTACGACGGAACGACGACCACGACCACACGCCGCACATGCTCGGCGACCCGGTCCAACAGTCCGCCGGGCGCGGCGAGTTCGGGCGTGTCGCCGACCGAGTCGAGGACGACGACGGCCGTGTCGAAGCCGCCGCCCGCCACGTTGTACGCGTACCGCTCGCCCGGCCCGTCGGCCGGTGTGTCGTGCGCGGGGAAGACGAGGCGGCTGCGTATCGCGTAGCCGGGGTCGTCGACGGCGAGGACGGGCGATCGGGTGGTGGTGGAGTACGCGACGTCGACGCCCCTGTCCTCCAGTGCGGTGGCGAGGCGCAGCGGCGCGTACATCAACTCCTCGTTGCCCAGGACGAGTACGCGCCCCGCGCCGAGGTGCGGGGCGATGCGCGCGGCCATGCCGGGCAGCGCCGCCTCAAGCTCAGCACGGTGGCGCGGCGTGAACCCGTGCCGTCCGCCGTCCGGCACCCCGCCGGGCCAGCCGAGCCCGTCGACCCGCACGATCTCGCCGCGCTCGCCCCGGAGTGCGGGCTCCGCGGCGCCCTCGTGGGCGGCGACCAGCGCCTGCCCCTTGGCCAGGACACCGTCGGGCAGCCGGACCGAGCCGCGCGCGGTGACGACGAGGTCGACGCGCGCGCCGATCTCCCGGGCGAACGCGTCGAGCCGGCCCTGGTCGCCGGGCGAGCGCATGTCGACGAGCGCGACGATGACGTAGTGGTCGCGCGGGTACCGCTCGTGCAGCGCGCGGATGGTGTTCAGGACCGTGTTCCCCGTGGAGAACTCGTCGTCGACGAGGACCAACGGGCCGTCCCCCGCGAGGAGCCGGGGGTCCTCGGGGAGCAGCAGGTGGGAGGTCGCGTGCGAGTGCGACTCCTCGAAGCCGCCCGCGGTGGCCACGCCCTCGACGGGGCGGCGCGTGGAGTGCAGGTACGGGGCGAGCGCGATGCCGTCCGCGACGGAGTGGCCGAGGCCGGTCGCGGTCTCGGCGTACCCGAGCACGACCGCGCGCCGCACCGCCTCGTCACCGAGCAATTCCCGTACCCGTACGCCCAGTTCATGACCGGAGCGCCAGACCACCGAGGGGCGCTGCGGCACGTGCTTGCCCAGCACGTTCGACACGAGCAGATGCGCGCGCTTGGGGTTGCGCCGCAGCGCGAGCCCGAGCAGCCCGGTCAGCTCCCGGTCCCCGGTCAGCTCGACCCCGAGCCGCTCGGCGACCCACGTACCCGACCACTCCACGTCCTGTGTGTCCCTCTCGTCCTCACGCACCGGGCAGTCCGGCCGTCAACAGCTCCACGAAGCCGACGTCCTCGCGGGCCACGCCGAACGCCTCGGCGCGCTGAAGCGTCCGCTCCGCCCAGGCGCGGTGCGGCTTCACCTCGTTCATCTTGTTCGTGTACGCGGACCTGAGGACCCCGCCTCCGCCCCGCTCGGGACGCAGGATGTCCTGGGCGTCGCCGTACTCCTCGTGGCTGACCACGGACAGCGCGTGCACGGGCAGCACGTGCGAGGGGTGGATACAGGTCTTGCCCAGCAGCCCGTTGGCCCGGTCCAGCTCGATCTCGCGCAGCAGGCCGTCCAGATCGTGCTCGATGAGCGCCTGCCGCAGCGGCTCGGCCCCCTCTTCCAGGAAGGGGCTGCGGCGCAGCTGCGGCTTGAACATCCGCTCCTGGTGACGAAAGTACTCCCAGACAGGTCCGGTCACCGTAAAGCCGGTGCCGTCGGCCCTTCCCAGGTGATTGACCACGTCGCCGATGACGGAGGCCACGATCTGGACGTCGTACGCCGTCATGTCCGGCGGCCTGCGCAGCCCGTACGCGGAGCAGAAGTCGGTGACGCCGAGGCGCAGCGCGAGGACGCGGTCGCGGTACTTGTCGACGGTGCGGGATATCCCGGCGAGGGTCTCGCCGCGCGTCTCCAGGTGGAGCAGCTCGGGCGACTCCAGGACCGGCATGACGAAAAGCCGCCGCCCGGTGGCCGCCTCGGCGGCGGTCAGGGCCTCCAGGAACGGAACGCCCCGCTCCTCGGTGAACTTCGGCAGTACGAATCCGGACAGCAGCTCGACGGCGGGGCCGAGGCGGCGGACGAGAGCGGTGATCTGCTCGGGCGTGCGGACCCGGATGAACAGCAGGGGCGGCTCGGCCCCGGCTCTGCCGTGGAGGTCGGTGAACTGCCGGACCAGGTTGTCCTCGGCCCCGGCGACCTCCGCGTCGTCGATCGAGTCCTCCAGGCACAGGACCATGGAGACGACGCCTCGGCCGGCCTGCTTGAGGACGTCGTCGGCGAGGCGCGGGCGGGTGGCCGGGCTGTAGAGCGTGGCGCCGAGCGCCGCGGCGAGCATGCGGGGCGCGGAGTCGGCCGTGAAGGCCGCCGGCTCCCGATGGAACAGGCGTTCCCGCACAGCAGGGGCAATGTGCCCGAAATGACGCATAAGTCTCCCCCGAGGTGCCTGGCCGTTCGATATGAGGTGGCCGGTAATAGTACGTACAAACCTGTGTCAAGAGTTCCCGGCTGCAATGAAATTCTGGTAACCCATGCATGTCGTACGGTGCATTCCGGCCCCGCGCGAGGCCGAGGATCTGGGTACCCCACGTTGTCCGGGCCATGAGCAGGAAGGCAGGATGACCGCATGACGCACGCGATGCTCAAGGGGGCGAACGTCCCGCTCGACGCCACGGCGGTGCGCGCCGTGCTCCGCTGGTCCCCGGGGCAGGGCGTGCCGGACGTGGACGCCTCGGCGCTCCTGCTCGGCCCGGACGGCCGGGTCCGCTCCGACGAGGACTTCGTCTTCTACAACCAGCCCCGGCACCCGTCGGGCAAGGTCTGGCGGCTCGGCAAGAAGCGGGTGGCCGAGGGCCTGACCGACACCGTCCAGGCCGACCTCTCCAACATCGCGCCCGAGGTCTCCCGGGTGCTCATGGTCGCCTCCACCGACCCCGACGACGTCACGTTCGAGAACGTTCCGGCGCTGCGCAT
Source organism: Streptomyces sp. NPDC052225 (assembly GCF_040679615.1). Taxonomy (NCBI): domain Bacteria; kingdom Bacillati; phylum Actinomycetota; class Actinomycetes; order Kitasatosporales; family Streptomycetaceae; genus Streptomyces; species Streptomyces sp. NPDC052225. The sequence goes on from NZ_JBFAVD010000012.1 coordinate 105,071, forward strand.
GTTCCTCTACGACGCCGCCTCGGACGGCTCGGAACCGATCGCGCACTTCGACATCAAGCCGGAGACCGGCGCCGAGACCGCGCTGATCTGCGGCGAGCTGTACCGGCGCGGCGAGGGCTGGCGGCTGCGCGCGGTCGGCGAGGGCTACTCGAACGGCCTGGTGGGGCTCGCCACGGACTTCGGCATCTCGGTCGACGAGTCCGCCGAGCCGGCCCCCGCGCCGGCCCCGGCCGAGCCCGCTCCCGCGCCCGCTCAGCAGCCCGCCGCCCCGTCCTTCCCGCTGCCGCCCCAGCAGCCCCCGGGCTACGGCTACCCGCCGCCCCCCGCCACCCAGCCGGCACCGCCCTCGCAGCCCGCGTACGGCTATCCGCAGCCGGTGGCGGCGACGGCCGCGCCCGACCCGGGCTTCCGGCTCCCGCCGCAGGGGCCGCAGTTCATCGGCCGGTGAGGGCCCGGGGTCAGCGGCCCGCCACCTTCGACTTGTAGCCGCGGCCCCACTGCAACCCCCACCCGTACAGGCGGTCGAGCTCGGCCTGGAACCCGTACACGAACTTCACCTCGCGCCGCACGACGAGGTCCCCCTTGACGTTCTCGATGGAGACGACCGCGCACGAGCGGGCCTGCGGCGCGCGCTCGTCGAGGTGGATCTCGATCCGCGGGCCGTTGCTCGGGTACAGCGTCACGACCGCGTGCGTACGGTCGAACGCCGGCGTCTGGTCGTAGATGTAGACGAAGACCAGCAGTCGCTTGATGGCATCGCGGTGATCGAGATTGACGTAGATCGTCTCACCGGACGCCGAGCCGAACCGGTCGTCCCCGCTGAGCTTCACGTACGGCGGCCCGTTGAGCGCGCCGAAGAGACTGCCGAGCGGCTGGACGACCCCCTTCTCCCCGTCGACCAGCTCGTACAGGCAGCCGAGGTCCAGGTCGACGTTGACCATGGACTGGGTGTGCGCCTGGACGACGTCGGGCTTGAACATGCTGAACGGGTGCCGCAGCAGGCTGTTCTTCTTCGGCCCCCCGATGTCCGAGGTCCGCATCCGCCAGGAGAGGTTGACCCGCAGATTGCCGGTGGCCGCGCCCTGCTTGGAGAGCGAGACGACCGGGTGCCGCTTGGTCAGCTCGATGGTGTTGGTCGCCGCCGTACCCGAATCGAACTCGAACTGCGCGGAGTTGCCGCGCCAAAGCCTGTCCCAGAAGGACATTCCGCCCCCAAGTGCCGTGCCCGTCCCCGCATGCGTGCGTACATGCCGACGGGGCGGCCGTGGAGGACTCGTCCTCGTACGGCCGCCCCGTTCAGAGCGTTCCAGAAATGCCCCCGGGGTCAAACCCCGGACGACACCTCAGCCTTGTCCGAGCTCCCCGCTTTTCCCTCCGCGGCCTCGAGCGCCTTGTTGCGGCGGACCGAGGAGAGGAAGGACCAGCCGATCAGGACGACGCCGATGAGGCCCGTGATGATCTCGTTGATCTCGTACTGGATGGTGACCAGGAGGATCACGGCCAGCGCGCCGATCGCGTAGTGCGCGCCGTGCTCCAGGTACACGTAGTCGTCCAGGGTGCCCTGGCGGACCAGGTAGACCGTGAGCGAACGGACGTACATGGCACCGATACCGAGGCCGAGCGCCATCATGACGATGTCGTTCGTGATCGCGAAGGCGCCGATGACGCCGTCGAAGGAGAACGACGCGTCCAGGACCTCGAGGTAGAGGAACATGAAGAACGCGGCCTTGCCGGCCATCAGGACCGCCGACTGCGGCTTGCCCTCGCGCTTGGCCTGCTCCTCGGCCTCGTGCTCGCGCTCCTCCTCCTCTTCGAGACGGTTCTCGAAGAAGCTGGAGAGTCCGTTGACGACGAGGTACGTGATCAGACCCGCGACACCGGCGAGCAGCACGGTGGCCTGCTTGTCGACGTGCACGCCGCCGTGCTGGTGGGCGTGGACGGCGACCGTCATGGAGGCGACGAGCAGCGCGATCAGGGCGACGCAGACCGACAGCATGTCGACCTTGCCGAGCTTGGCGAGCGGCCGCTCGATCCAGCGCAGCCACTGGATGTCGCGCTCCTCGAAGACGAAGTCGAGGAAGATCATCAGCAGGAACATGCCACCGAAGGCGGCGATGGACGGGTGCGCGTCCGTGACCAGCTGCTGGTAGCGGTCGGGCTGGTTGAACGCCAGGTCGACGGCCTCGACCGGGCCCATCTTGGCGCTGATCGCGACGATCACGACCGGGAAGACCAGCCGCATGCCGAAGACGGCGATCAGGACACCGACCGTGAGGAAGATCTTCTGCCAGAAGGCATTCATCTTCTTCAGGATCCCGGCGTTGACCACCGCGTTGTCGAACGACAGCGAGATCTCCATGATCGCGAGGATCGCGACCACACCGAAGGCTTCCCACCCGCCGTAGAAGACCGCCGCGATCAAACCGAGCACGGTGATCGCGAACGACCAGCCGAAGGTTTTCAGAACCACTGACTACCCCATCGTGTGTACGGGTTTCCCCGTGCTGGTTGTACGGGGCTCCCCCGCTCCGCGCACGGCTTTAGGAACGCTTTATGAAACGTTGACTCCGAAGTCTAGAGCGATGCCCCGAAGTCCGGACGCGTACCCCTGGCCGACCGCACGGAACTTCCACTCCCCGCCGTACCGGTAGACCTCGCCGAAGATCATCGCGGTCTCGGTGGAGGCGTCCTCGGAGAGGTCGTAGCGCGCGAGCTCCTGGCCGTCCGCCTGGTTCACGACCCGGATGAACGCGTTGCTGACCTGGCCGAAGGTCTGCCCCCGGTTGTCCGCGTCGTGGATCGAGACGGGGAAGATGATCTTGTCGCAGGTGGCCGGCACCTTGGAGAGGTCGATCAGGATCGACTCGTCGTCGCCCTCGCCCTCACCCGTGAGGTTGTCCCCGGTGTGCTCGACCGATCCGTCGGGGCTCTTGAGCTGGTTGTAGAAGATGAACCACTCGTCGCCCATGACCCGGCCGCCGCTGCACAGCAGCGCACTGGCGTCCAGGTCGAAGTCGGCGCCGGTGGTGGAGCGCGCGTCCCAGCCGAGCCCGACAAGAATCTGCGTGAGGTTCGGTGCGGCCTTGGAGAGGGAGACATTGCCTCCCTTGGCGAGCGTGACGCCCATGATCCTGGTCCTCCCCGGTGTAAGGCGTTGCGGTGTCGAGCGCGTCCGGCGCCGCACTGGAGCAGTGCGGCGCCGGACGGTTGAGCGTGGTGGTGCGCTTCGGCTCAGACGTTGACGCCGAAGTCCTGCGCGATGCCGCGCAGACCCGAGGCGTAGCCCTGGCCGACGGCGCGGAACTTCCACTCCGCCCCGTTCCGGTACAGCTCACCGAAGACCATGGCGGTCTCGGTGGAGGCGTCCTCGGACAGGTCGTAACGGGCGATCTCCGCGCCGCCCGTCTGGTTCACGACGCGGATGAACGCGTTGCGCACCTGGCCGAAGGACTGCTGGCGGTTCTCGGCGTCGTAGATCGAGACCGGGAACACGATCTTGTCGACGTCGGCCGGAACCGTCGCGAGGTTGACCTTGACCTGCTCGTCGTCGCCCTCGCCCTCACCGGTGGTGTTGTCACCGGTGTGCTCGACCGAGCCGTCCGCGCTCTTCAGGTTGTTGAAGAACACGAAGTCCTGGTCGTTGCGGACCTTGCCCTCGGCGTTCGTGAGGATGGCGCTGGCATCGAGGTCGAAGTCCGTACCGGTGGTGGTACGAACGTCCCAACCCAGGCCCACGACGACCGCCGTGAGGCCCGGGGCCTCCTTGCTCAGCGATACGTTGCCGCCCTTGCTGAGGCTGACTCCCACGAGTCCTCCCTTGGTCTTGAGGGGCGGGGAGCCCCGTAGTGCGTCTGGCATCGGATCAACGTCTGGATCCTAGTGACGGGTTCCCGCCCCCGGCGAGGCTTCTTACAGGGTGTCGACCTACAGGGTGTCGATCGCCTTGATGTACTCGTTCAGGTCGCGGGCGTCCGGCAGGGCGTTGACGACCGTCCAGCGGACGACGCCCTCCTTGTCGATGATGAAGGTGCCGCGCACCGCGCACCCCTTCTCCTCGTCGAAGACGCCGTAGGCGCGCGAGGCCTCGCCGTGCGGCCAGAAGTCGCTCAGCAGCGGGTACTCGAGGCCCTCCTGCTCGGCGAAGACGCGCAGCGAGAACGGGGAGTCGTTCGAGACGGCGAGCAGCTGCACGTCGTCGTTGACGAACTTCGGCAGCTCGTCGCGCAGCGCGCAGAGCTCGCCGGTGCACACCCCGGTGAAAGCGAACGGGTAGAAGAGCAGCACCACGTTCTTCTCGCCACGGAAGTCCGAGAGCTTCACGGTCTCGCCGTGCTGATTCCTGAGCTCGAACTCCGGAGCCTTGGTGCCGACCTCGATCGCCATGGTGAAGCTTCCCTTCGATGGGGCTGTTCGGGTGGCTTCAGCCTAGTTGGCGGGGCCTGTCGGCCCGTGCGCAGGTGCCGGTGCGGGCACGCGAAGGCCCCCGGGGCGCGCCCGAGCGCGCCCACAGGGGCCTCATCACTTCGGTTCCCGGTTCACCGGGACGGCTGCTACCGCTTCTTCGCCGCCGTCTTCGGCGTCACCAGCCTGCTCCCGGTCCAGTCCTTGCCCACGCTGACGCCCTTGGTCTGCGAGAGGCCGGCGGTGGTGGCGGCCTCCCCGATCTCGCTGGGCTCGACGTACCCGTCGCGCCCGGTCTTCGGCGTCAGGAGCAGGATGTAACCGCCCTCTTCGATGTACGTGGTGGTGTCCACCAGCGCATCAGTAAGGTCCCCGTCGTCCTCACGGAACCAGAGCACCACGGCATCAGCCACGTCGTCATAGTCCTCGTCGACGAGCTCGGCGCCGATGGCGGTCTCAATGACCTCACGGAGCTCCTGATCGACGTCCTCGTCGTAGCCGATCTCCTGGACCACCATGTCGGTCTGGAAACCCAGCCTTACGGCAAGGTTCGTCTCCGCGTGGTCCGCGGTCGCGCTCACGGATTGCCTCCTGATCATGTTTACGAAGTTGTCTCAGCGTCGCGCACGCGCGAAGCGTTGGCCGTAGTCCACACGTGCGCGACGGATCGCGCAAGTACCCGGCCGCCGAGACCGCCGAAACGGTGACGTTCCGGGCCGTGTCACCGCAACCCCTGTCAAGGATTCCCGCAGGTCGGTGATGTACGCCACAGCATTCTGCCGGGTTTGCCCGCACTCCCTGACCACCCAGGGTGACCAGGGCCGAACGGCCCCAAGGAACAGATGAACGAGTTGGGCGTATCGTTGCGATTTGTTCGCACCCGCTCCCGGCGCGCACGCCCCACCTTCGGTTTACCTCTCGGTAGAGATGACGATTCCGATTTCGAGGTACACGATGGACAACGGCGTACCCGACAGTGGAACAGTGGCATCACCGACAGTGAAGGAACAGCGTGGCTTCCGGATCCGATCGCAACCCGATCATCATTGGCGGTCTTCCCAGCCAGGTCCCGGACTTCGATCCCGAAGAGACCCAGGAGTGGCTCGACTCCCTTGACGCCGCAGTCGACGAACGCGGCCGCGAGCGGGCCCGCTACCTGATGCTCCGACTGATCGAGCGGGCCCGTGAGAAGCGCGTGGCCGTGCCCGAGATGCGCAGCACGGACTACATCAACACGATCGCCACCAAGGACGAACCGTTCTTCCCCGGCAACGAGGAGATCGAGCGCAAGGTCCTCAACGCCACGCGGTGGAACGCCGCGGTGATGGTGTCGCGCGCCCAGCGCCCCGGCATCGGCGTCGGCGGCCACATCGCGACCTTCGCCTCCTCGGCGTCCCTGTACGACGTGGGCTTCAACCACTTCTTCCGCGGCAAGGACGAGGGCGACGGCGGCGACCAGATCTTCTTCCAGGGCCACGCCTCGCCGGGCATCTACGCCCGCGCCTATCTCCTGGACCGCCTCACCGAGGACCAGCTGGACGCCTTCCGCCAGGAGAAGTCGAAGGCGCCCAACGGCCTTTCCTCGTACCCGCATCCGCGCCTCATGCCGGACTTCTGGGAGTTCCCCACCGTCTCCATGGGCCTCGGCCCCCTCGGCGCCATCTTCCAGGCCCGGATGAACCGCTACATGGAGGCCCGCGGCATCGCCGACACCTCCAAGTCGCACGTGTGGGCCTTCCTCGGCGACGGCGAGATGGACGAGCCCGAGTCCCTCGGCCAGCTCTCCATCGCCGCCCGCGAGGGCCTCGACAACCTCACCTTCGTCGTCAACTGCAACCTGCAGCGCCTCGACGGCCCGGTCCGCGGCAACGGGAAGATCATCCAGGAGCTGGAGTCCCAGTTCCGCGGCGCCGGGTGGAACGTCATCAAGCTGGTCTGGGACCGCAGTTGGGACCCGCTGCTCGCCCAGGACCGCGACGGCGTCCTGGTCAACAAGCTCAACACCACCCCCGACGGCCAGTTCCAGACCTACGCGACCGAGCCCGGCTCGTACATCCGCGACCACTTCTTCGGCGACGACCACCGGCTGCGGGCCATGGTCGAGAACATGACCGACGACCAGATCCTGCACCTGGGCCGCGGCGGTCACGACCACAAGAAGATCTTCGCCGCGTTCACCGCCGCCAAGGAACACAAGGGCCAGCCGACGGTCATCCTGGCGCAGACGGTCAAGGGCTGGACCCTCGGCCCGAACTTCGAGGGCCGCAACGCCACGCACCAGATGAAGAAGCTGACGGTCGACGACCTCAAGGGCTTCCGCGACCGGCTGCACATCCCGATCACCGACGCGCAGCTGGAGTCCGGCGCTCCGCCGTACTACCACCCCGGCCGCGACTCGGAGGAGATCCAGTACATGCACGACCGCCGCAAGGCGCTGGGCGGGTATGTCCCGACCCGGGTCGTGCGGTCGAAGCCGCTTCAGCTTCCGGACGACAAGACGTACGCGAGCGTGAAGAAGGGCTCGGGTCAGCAGTCGATCGCCACGACCATGGCCTTCGTCCGCCTGCTCAAGGACCTCATGCGGGACAAGGAGATCGGCCGGCGCTTCGTCCTGATCGCGCCCGACGAGTACCGCACCTTCGGCATGGACTCCTTCTTCCCGAGCGCGAAGATCTACAACCCGCTCGGCCAGCAGTACGAGTCCGTGGACCGTGAACTCCTGCTCGCCTACAAGGAGTCCCCGACCGGACAGATGCTGCACGACGGCATCTCCGAGGCGGGCTGCACGGCTTCGCTGATCGCCGCCGGCTCGGCCTACGCGACCCACGGCGAACCGCTGATCCCGGTCTACGTCTTCTACTCGATGTTCGGCTTCCAGCGCACGGGCGACCAGTTCTGGCAGATGGCCGACCAGCTGTCGCGCGGTTTCGTCCTCGGTGCGACCGCGGGCCGCACGACCCTGACCGGCGAGGGCCTCCAGCACGCCGACGGTCACTCCCAGCTGCTGGCCTCGACCAACCCGGCCGCCGTGTCCTACGACCCCGCGTACGGCTACGAGATCGCCCATATCGTCAAGGACGGTCTGCGCCGGATGTACGGCCCGGACAGCGAGGACGTCTTCTACTACCTGACCGTCTACAACGAGCCGATCCAGCACCCCGCGGAGCCGGCCGACGTCGACGTCGAGGGCATCCTCAAGGGCATCCACCGCGTCAGCACCGGGACTTCGGGCGCGATCCCGGCCCAGATCCTGGCCTCGGGTGTGGGCGTCCCGTGGGCGATCGAGGCACAGCAGATCCTCGCGCAGGAGTGGAACGTGCGCGCCGACGTCTGGTCGGCGACCTCGTGGAACGAACTGCGCCGCGAGGCGGTGGACGTGGAGCGCCACAATCTGCTGCACCCGGAGGAGGAGCAGCGCACGCCCTACGTGACGCAGAAGCTGTCCGGCGCGCAGGGTCCGTTCATCGCGGTGTCCGACTGGATGCGGTCGGTGCCCGACCAGATCTCCCGCTGGGTGCCCGGCACGTACCAGTCGCTGGGTGCGGACGGTTTCGGCTTCGCGGACACGCGGGGCGCCGCGCGTCGCTTCTTCCACATCGACGCCCAGTCGATCGTGGTCGCGGTGCTCACGGAGCTCGCCCGCGAGGGCAAGGTCGACCGCTCGGTCCTGAAGCAGGCGATCGACCGCTACCAGCTGCTCGACGTCACGGCCGCCGACCCGGGCGCGGCCGGCGGTGACGCGTAGCAGCACTCTGCTCAGCAGGTGCTTTGTCGCAGGGTGGCGGGACCGGTGGTCCCGCCACCCTGCGGCTTTTCCTACGATGCGCGCATGAAGGAGCATCCGGCACAGACCCGTTGGGAGCGGCGCACGCAGCGTCCGCTGCTCGCCTTCGCCCTGGCCTTCGCCGTCGCCTACGCGGTCCCCATCGTGGAACCCGACGCATCGAGCGCCCTGATCGAGGCGTGCACGATCGTGGAGTGGGTGGTGTGGGGCGCGTTCGCCCTCGACTACATCGTCCGCCTCGTCCTGTCGCAGGACCGCAGGCACTTCGTGCGCTCGCACCCGCTCGACCTCCTTGCCGTGGTGCTTCCGCTGGCGCAGCCGCTGCGGCTGCTGCGTGTGGTGTCGACCCTGCTCCTGGTCGGCCGCCGGGCCCGGATGGCCGAACAGATAAGGCTGACGACGTACGTCGGCGGCGCTGTGGTGGGCCTGTTGATGTTCGGCTCGCTGGCCGTCCTCTCCGTGGAACGGGACTCGCCGAACGGCAACATCAAGACGCTGGGCGACGCCGTGTGGTGGTCGTTCACCACCATGACGACAGTCGGCTACGGCGATCACGCGCCGACGACCGGCCTGGGCCGGGTGCTCGCGGTCGGCCTGATGCTGTCCGGCATCGCACTGCTCGGTGTGGTCACCGCCAATATCGCGGCGTGGTTCATCTCCCGGTTCGAGAAGGACGACGCGGAGGAGCGCCGCCAGACGGAGGCCATCGAGGCCCTCACCCGGGAGGTACGGGCGCTGCGGGCACAGGTCGCGGAGCTGTCGGGGCAGCCCGGCGCGCAGGACGGGCCGGATACGGCGACGTCACTCACCGGTCAGGGGGAAGCGGGCGTACCGCACCCGAGCGCGGGTGCGGTCGCGGACGGCCCCGGGAACGCGCCCGGGGCCGTGTGGAGTTGACCGCTCGGAGCGGTCGGTCGCTCGCGCTAGAACATGCCTCCCGCGGCAGAGCCGGCCGATGAGGCCAGCCAGACGATCGCGAGCAGCGTGTCGATCGCACCGAGTACGACCGCGACCAGGGCCGGCACCGACTGGGTACCGGTCCAGCGTCGGCCCATGGCCAGCCAGCCGCAGACAACGGCGACCGGGCCCAGCACGAACCCCAGGACGAAGAATCCCGCGATCGCGCAGATGAGGCCGATGATTCCGAGCGTCGCGCGGTCCGGCCCGCTCCGTGCGCCCATGCGGCCACGTGAACGGGGGTGCTTGCGCGTGGTGTGTCCGAAGCCCGCCATCATCACTCCCTGAGTTCGTCCGGACTCGGGCGTGCTTCGGGTACCCCCACTTGCCGCGGTCTATCGCATGACGGCCCGCTGTCTGCTATCTCTCCCAGACCTTGAACGCCCGTGTCCGGTAAGGCGATTCGGGCTCCCAGGTCCCGCTGCCCGGATACGTCTGGAACTCCCCGGTCTCCGCGCACTCCGCGGACTGGTACGTGGTGACGGGTCGACCGGTGCGGTTGGCGAGGGACGCCGCGCTGCTCCCCTCCGGCAGCGCGACGCAGCTCTCGATGTCGATCCCGCTCAACTCATAGGTGTGCCGGGCCCCTTTGAATCCGGTCTTGCTCCACAGACACAGCTCCCCCGCGGCGCAGTCGCCGAGTGTCGGTGGCGCCGCCGCGCGGGCCAGACCGGGCGTGAGGGCCACGGCGGCGAGTGCGGCTGCGGCGATGGTGACAGGCATGGACGTACGCATGTGATTCAACCCCCGTGTCGTATCGACCAGTTGCGTTCGCGGCTGATCGCTTGCCTGACACTTTGGCCCGGAGGATCGGGTTCCGGGAAGGGCTGCCGAGCGACGTCACCCGGATAAGCGAAAGCCCCCGGAGAGTTCCCCGGGGGCTTCCCCCACACGAGCGGTTTCAACGCCTTGTCACGACTAAGGGGCGGTGCGTGCGACGCCGCGAGCTGGGACGTCGCACGCTCCCTCGCGTCGGTCGGGCGTCAGATGTGTGCGGCGCCCGCGCCCGCTTCCGCGTTGTCGCCGCGCTTGGTCAGCATCGCGACCAGCACCGCGACGACGGCCACACCGGCGGCGACCATGCAGGCCAGGCTCATGCCGGAGATGAACGTGTCGTGTGCGACGTCCGTGATCGTCCCGGCGAGCGTGGCCGGGGTGCCCTCCGGCACCGGGGCGACGCCGACCTGGACGGCCTCCGCCGCCTGGTCGAGCTGGCCCGGGGTGAGCGGCGGGAGCTTGGCGTCCGCCCAGTTCCCCGCGAGGTCGCTGTCGACCTTCGACGCCATGACGGCACCGAGCACCGCGGTGCCGAGGCTGCCGCCGATCTGCATCGCGGCCTGCTGGAGGCCGCCGGCGACGCCGGAGAGCTCCATGGGCGCGTTGCCCACGATGACTTCGGTGGCGCCCACCATCACGGGCGCGAGACCGAGGCCGAGCAGAGCGAACCAGACGGACATGATGCCGCTGCCGGTTCCCGCCTCCAGCGTGGACATGCCGTACATCGCGATGGCGGTGCACGCCATGCCGCCGGCGAGCGGGATGCGCGGACCCACCTTCGTGATCATGGCGCCCGCCAGCGGCGAGGCGACGATCATCATGCCGGTCAGCGGCAGCAGGTGCAGACCGCTGTCGATGGGGCTCATGCCGTGCACGTTCTGGAGGTAGAACGTGACGAAGAACAGGCCGCCCATGAACGCGATGGCCATGAGGACCATCAGGACCACACCGGCCGACAGCGGCACGGAGCGGAAGAGGCCGAGCGGGATGAGCGGCTCCGCCACGCGGGTCTCCCACAGCGCGAACAGCGCGAAGCAGAGGACCGAAGCGGCAAGGAACGTCCAGGTCAAGCCGTCGCCCCAGCCCCAGGTCGGAGCCTTGATAAGGGCCCAGACGAGGCAGAACATCGCGCCGGACAGCAGCGCGATGCCGAGGACGTCGAAGGACCGCGGCGCGTTCTTGGCGCGGTGGTCGAGAAGGATGACGAGCCCGAGGACGAGCGCGAGCACGCCGACAGGCACGTTGATGAAGAAGACGGACTGCCAGCTGACGTGCTCGACGAGCACACCGCCGAGGATCGGGCCGCCCGCGGTGGAGGCGCCGATCACCATGCCCCAGATGCCGATCGCCATGTTCAGCTTCTCGGCGGGGAAGGTGGCCCGCAGCAGACCGAGCGCGGCAGGCATCAGCAGCGCACCGAACAGGCCCTGGAAGACACGGAAGGTGACGACGAGGGCGATGCTGTCGGACAGGCCGATGGCCCCCGAGGCCGCGGCGAATCCGACGACACCTATGAGGAACGTCTGCCGGTGACCGAACCGGTCGCCGAGCTTGCCCGCGGTAATCAGCGTGACCGCGAGGGCGAGGAAGTAACCGTTGGTGATCCACTGGACGTCGGCGAAGCTCGCGCCGAGATCCTTCTGAATGGCAGGGTTGGCGATGGCGACGATGGTGCCGTCGAGGGCGACCATCATGACGCCGATCGCGACGGAGAAGAGAGTCAACCAAGGGTGGCCGCGCAGCCCCTTGGCCGGTGCCGGGACGGGCTCGGGCTCCGGCACCCGGTCCGTCTTGTCGACAGTGGTCTGACTAGTCATGTGTTCGAGGCTAGTGACAGCGCCTGACAGTTGACAAAGCATTTCACAAGTCGGTAACTGTCACGTCGCTCACACTATGCTGAGCTGCACAAACGGCGAGAAAGAGGACCATGTCGGCTCATCTCAACCTGCGGGAACTCAAGAAGCAGCGCACGCGAAACGCGTTGCTGCGCGCGGCACTTGAGCTCTTCACCGTTCAGGGTTTCGAGCGGACGACGGTCGACGAGATCGCCGAGGCCTGCGAGGTCTCCCAGCGCACGTTCTTCCGTTACTTCACGAACAAGGAAGAGGCGGCGTTCGCCGTTCAGGAGATGGTGGAGTCCCGCTTCGTCGCGGCGTTGCGTGAACGCCCGGCGGCGGAAGGCCCGTTCGAGGCGATGCGGCACACGGTCCTGGGGACCTGGGACGCACTGAGCCGCTCCGTGGAGGAAGTCATTCCGGTCGAACTCCACATGCGCACCTACCAGATGATCGAGTCGACCCCCTCGCTCCTGGCCGCACACCTGCGCCGGTCGATCGAGCTGGAGGAGGAGATCGCGGGGGTGATCGCCGAGCGAGAAGGGCTCGACGTGGACAGCGATCCTCGGCCGCGCGTGGCCGTCGCGGCCTTCAGCGGAGTCATGCGCATGACGGGACGCCTGTGGGGCGCGGGCGAGGACGCGAGCGTCGACGCCATTCGCGTACTCACCGAGTCGTACCTCGACCACCTGAAGCCGTCACTCGGCGAGCGATGGCGCGACGACAACGCGTCACAGGCGTGACAACGGCCACGTGAGCGCCGTCGCACTCCCGCGCGCGGAGGGCGCATCACATCTTTACGCAGCGTGAGCCTTTGACTGCAACTAAGTCCGCTTTTACCCAAGTACACCGCGGAAAACGTGATCTGCCTCACCCGTCGCACGGAGCCCCATGCGCTTCTCCTAGGGTGTCCCGCAGTGACTTCCTTCGACTCCTCCCCTCAACTCAACGTCTGGCGCGCTCTGCTCGCGCTGGCCGTCGTGTTCGTCATGCTGGCGACCACCGGCTGGACCGCCGTGCGCCAACACCGGGGCGTCACATCGCCGCTCCAGACCGCGCTCACCGCATGGGAGCACGGCCGCATACACGGACATGGCCTGCCCGCACCGGACGGCTCTCCCACCCGCCTCGCGCACTTCTTCTCCTCGCTGACCCAGCACGAGCGCAACGGCCTTGCCAAGCGCTATCCGCTGGCCGTCGGCAATATGAACGGCGCACCTGTAGAGCTGCGATACCGCGCCAACCGCATCGCGCTCGACCAGGCACGCAAGATCGAGGCCAGACGTATCCACGACGACCGCCTGTCCGATGTCGGCCACCGTGACGCCCAGCAACGCATGAAGCGCTTCGCGCTCCTGTCGGGCCGGGACCGCCACATCCTCGCCTTCGACCCCATGGGCAACGGCAAGGTCGCCGAGGTCTTCGGCGACCTGGACAAGGCGCAGCGCGTCTCCGTCGTGGTGCCGGGCGTCGACACGACCGTCCTGACCTTCCAGCGCACGTTCCGCAAGTACTCGGCTCCTGTGGGCATGGCCCGCTCCCTGTACGCGGCCGAGCGTCAGACCAGTCCGCACACCCGCACGGCCGTCATCGCGTGGGCCGACTACACGGCCCCCGCCGGACTCGGCGTGGACGCCGCGACCTCGATGCGCGCGGACGACGGAGCGGTACGGCTCAACGCCATGCTGCGCGGACTGCCGGGTCGTTCGTCCGTCGCCCTGTACTGCCACAGCTACGGCTCCGTGGTCTGCGGTGTCGCCGCGCACCACCTGCCGTCCCGGGTCAGCGACATCGCGGTGGCCGGCAGTCCGGGCATGCGCGCCGAGAGCGCCTCCGGTCTGGGTACCCACGCGCGCGTGTGGGCCACTCGGGACAAGGACGACTGGATCCAGGACGTGCCCTACATGGAGGTGGGGGGTCTGGGCCACGGCGCGGACCCCGTCTCGTCGGGGTTCGGAGCGCGCGTGATCTCCGCGGGGGACGCCAAGGGCCACACCGGTTACTTCGAACCGGGGACCGAGAGCCTCGACAACTTCGCTGAGATCGGAACTGGCGCGTACCGATCGGTCAGTTGCGCCGACGCCCAGGACAGCTGCCGGGAGGGTTTTTCCGGTAGTGCCTCCGCCTGACGCGCGTAGAAAGCGGTGGAACCGTGGTACGACGCAACAGGCGACGGAGGCGCGCGTGCCGCATACGATGAGCCGCATGGGTGACGTACTGGCCGGATTTCATGCCGCCTGGGAGTTCGAGTCCGACTCCGTGCTCATCCGCTTCGAACGGGGGATCCGCACGCCGAAGCTGCTTCAGGCGCTCGGTGAACGTCGCGTCCCTCTGGAAGCGATCGCGGGGGTGACTCTGACGCCAGGAAAGCGCGGGACCGTCGTGCTGCACGCCGTTCCGAGAGCGGGCGCCGATCCGCTGATGGATGCGGCCGCGGGGCAGCTCAAGGAGGGCTGCGATCCGTACCGCCTCGTGCTGCCCGCCGAGCGGGAGACGCTCGCCGAGTACTACGCCGACGAGCTGCGCGCGCGGCTCGACGGCGACGAGGACGCCCGGGCGGACCGGTATCTCGTGACGGCGCCGAAGGCGCCGCTCCACTTCAAGGCGTACGACGGCAAGGCCTCCTTCGACGGCACCGCGGTGTCCTTCCGCTGGTTCTGGACGGGGGCTTCCTCGGCGAAGTGGAAGGCCGGGGACCAGTCCGTGCCCGTCAGCGATCTGAGCGGCGTCGAGTGGCGCTCGCCCGAGCTGTTCGAAGGGCACCTGAGGCTGTTGCGCCGCGACGCCTCCGAGCAGCAGCGGGGACCGGCGGACCAGGACCCGGCGGCGGTCGTCTTCGGGCTCGGCTACGGTCCGGTGCACGAGTCGCTGCCGTTCGCCGCGTCGGTGCTCGCGGCCGTGCGGGCTGCCGGGGGGTCTGCGGCGGCCGGCCCCGGTCACATCGAGCCGGCGCAGTCCGGACGCCGTGACCCGGCGGACATCGCCGAGCGCATCCGCCACCTCGGCGAGCTCCACCAGGCCGGTCTGGTCACGGACGCCGAGTTCTCGACGAAGAAGGCCGAACTGCTCGCGGAGCTGTGAATCCGGAGCCGGCCGGCGGCTTGTGATACCTGGGTATGAGACGAGGGTGAGCACCTCGGTATGACGGCGCGGGCCGGTCCTTGTGCCTACGCTGAACAGGCCATGAGCACTGCGCCGAACTCTCCTGACACAGCACCGCGCCCGCCGGACGACAGCTCCGGTCGCGCGGTCCCTCGGCGCGGGCGTCTGCGTCGAACCTGGCGTGGAGCCGGTGACCGGCTCGCATCGGCGGCGTCGGTGCTCACCGTCGCCATCGACGGCGACCGGTCGGAGCCGCTGCTCGCCCGCGCCCCGCGACGCTGGATGCGGCTCCTTCCCTATCTGATCGCCCTGGCCTTCACGGCGGTCCTGATCCCGGTCACGACCCAGGTCCTGACGAACGACTACGGGGTCGGAGGCGGTCTCGCCGGCGCCATCGCCGTGGCTCAGACCACGCCCCTGCTCCTCGCGGTCAGCCGCCCGCTGACCGCCTGGTGCGTCATGATCGCCGCCATGGTGCTGGGCGCGATCCCGCTGTTCCAGGGGGATGCGCACCGGGCGTCACCATGGACCCCGATGGTGATCGTCGGTTACCTGGCGCTCTGCATCGCCCTGGCGCTGCGGGAGAGCCGGCGCAGGCTCATCGGTATCTGGGTGGCCACCGTCGTCGCCACCATCGCCATGGGCTTCTTCCGCGACTCCACCAGCCAGGACACGGGCGTGCTGCTCATCGTGCTGAGCGGCGGGGTGCTGCTCCTCGGTGCTCTGTTGCGCGAGCGCGGTGAGGCCCAGCGCAAGCTCGTCGAGCAGGAGACGATCAGCGAGGCCGAGCGGACCCGCCGCACGCTGCTGGAGGAGCGCGCCAGGATCGCCCGCGAGTTGCACGACGTCGTGGCCCACCACATGTCGGTGATCACCGTGCAGGCGGATTCGGCGCCGTACCGCCTGCACGGCCTGTCGGGCGAGGTGCGGGAGGAGTTCGAGTCCATCGCCGCGGGTGCGCGCGAGTCGCTGACGGAGATGCGGCGCCTTCTGGCGGTGCTGCGCAGCGAGGAGACGCAGGGCGACCTCACGCCACAGCCCGGTCTCGCGCAGCTTCAACAGCTGGTGGACGCGACGATACGGGGCGGAGTGCCGACCGTTCTGTCGCTGACCGAGCTGAGGTTGCTCGGTCAGCTGGTCGACGTGCCCCCGGCGGTGGACCTCTCCGCGTACCGCATCGTGCAGGAGGCCCTGGCCAACGTCGTGCGCCATGCCCCCGGCGCGCGGGCGGACATCTCCGTCGGCCTCGACGACGACGCCCTGCTGGTGATCGTCGTCAACGGGCCGGACAGGGAGCCGGTGTCCCCGATCGAGACGGCGGGCACGGGACACGGCCTGGTGGGGATGAGCGAACGCGTACGGTTGGTCGGCGGCACGCTGGACGTGGGGCCGCTTCCTGACGGAGGCTTCCGCGTCGCGGCCCGCCTGCCGCTGACCGTGTCCAACTCCCCCACGGCGTAAGGAATGCGACACGCATGACCATCCGCGTGATCATCGTCGACGACCAGAGCATGGTGCGGGCGGGCTTCGCCGCGCTGTTGTCCGCGCAGAGCGACATCGACGTCGTAGGTGAGGCTCCGGACGGCAGGCAGGGCGTCGAGGTGAGCCGGGCCACCCATCCGGACGTCGTCCTTATGGACGTCCGCATGCCGGAGATGGACGGGCTCGCCGCGACGCAGGAGTTGATGGACCCGCCGCCGGGAGTGGTGCACCGCCCCAAGGTCCTGATGCTCACGACGTTCGACGTGGACGACTACGTGTACGCGGCCCTGCGGGCGGGCGCGTCCGGCTTCCTGCTCAAGGACGCGCCGCCCGCCGATCTGATCGCCGCAGTGCGCGTGGTCGCGGCGGGTGAGGCGCTGCTCGCACCTACCGTCACCAAGCGGCTCATCACGGACTTCACGCAGGCCCAGCCGGTGCGCCGCAAGGAGCACTCGCTGAAGTTGAACAGCCTGACACCCCGCGAGCTCGAAGTGCTCGAACTGATCGCGCGAGGCCTGTCCAACCAGGAGATCGCACAGAAGCTGGTGCTTGCCGAGCAGACGGTGAAGACCCACATCGGCCGTGTGCTGGCGAAGTTGGGGCTACGGGACCGCGCCCAGGCCGTGATCCTCGCCTACGAGTCGGGGCTCGTCACACCCGGCGTGCAGTAGCGCCTCCGCCGGCCAACTCCTCCGGTATCAGTGCGTCCTGCCAGGTCAGCGACGCGCGCGGCCGGCACCCCCTACTGCGGTATCAGATACGGATACCCAGGTATCACCTGCGAGTTGGCTCCCCAGTGTGACGTCCCGCCCGAGTCCGTCTCTCTACCTTCCCCTCGTCACACCCACGGACGGAGGGGAGACGGGCGATGGGCCTGGGCTCTTGGAAACGACGCGGACGCCGCACCTTGGTCGCCGCCGCGCTCACGACAGCGATCGTGTCCGGCACGGCGGGCTGGGCGACGGGGCATGAGCAGCGTCCGCTGACCGGCCCCCCTCCCGGCATCGGCTCTTGGCGCGCCGATCACTCGCTGAAGGTCGCGCTGCCTGACCCCACGGCGTCGAGCCCGGCGCAAGTCGCCACGTTCTTCAGCGATTTGACCGGCGCGGAGCAGCGTGATCTGGCCGCTCGGCATCCGACGGTCGTCGGCAATCTGGACGGTGCGCCGATCGCCCTGCGCTTCGAGGCGAACGCGATGGCGCTGCGGGCCGAGCAGGCCCGGGCCCATGCCGACGCGCGGAACCGCTCGCTGACTCCTCAGGCACGCGCGACAGCCCAGGCGCTGGCCGAGCGCTGCGCGGAGTTGCTGTCCCCGGGCCGTCGGATACTGGCCTTCGACCCGCGGGGCCGGGGCCAAGTCGCCGAGGTCTACGGGAACGTGGCCGATGCCCAACACGTCTCCGTGATCGTCCCCGGCTCGGACATCGATCTGGGGACGTTCGACCGGACCAAGGACGTCTACGGCACGCCTGCCGGAATGGCGCGGTCACTGTACTCCGCCACGCATCACCGCACCGCCGTGATCGCATGGGTCGGGTACACCACACCGCTGGGGCTCGGGCCCGATGCCGCCACAGGCCGGCTCGCCGAAGCGGGAGCACCGCGTCTCGCCCGGTTCGTGCAGGGCCTCACCGCTGCTGGGGTCCCGGAACCTGCGGTCTTCTGCCACAGCTACGGGTCGGTGGTCTGCGGACTCGCGGCACAGCGACTGCCCGCGTCGGACCTGGTGGTCCTCGGGTCGCCCGGGATGCGCGCGGACCGTGTCACCGACCTCCACACGCGGGCCCGGGTGTGGGCGGCGCGGGACGACAGCGACTGGATCACGAACGTCCCGAACGTCGAGCTCTTCGGCCTGGGCCACGGCGCCGACCCCACCGACCGCTCCTTCGGTGCCCGGCAGGTCCCCGCCGAGCGCGCCGAGGGCCACACCGGCTACTTCGCACCAGGTACGGACTCGCTGCGCGCGTTCGCCGACATCGCCACCGGAGCATCGTCATGACTCTCACCACCTTGCGCGCCCGCGCGTCCTCGGCCGTGTCGGCGATCGACGCGAAGACCCCGGCCCATCGCGACCGGGCCGTGGACGGCCTGCGCGCTCTGGCCCTGCTCGCCGTGCCGACCGGTCACTGGCTCCTCGGCGGTTTCACCCTGGATTCCCAGAGCGCCTTGCACAATGCGAGCCCCCTGTCCGCCTTCGGCTTCTTCGCACCGCTGAGCTGGGTGCTGCAGATGCTCGGCGTCTTCTTCCTCGTCGGCGGATACGCGTCGGCCCTGTCGTACCGGCGGGCCCAGGATCGCGGGGTCTCCACCGCGGGCTGGCTGCGGGGCAGGATCGCCCGGCTCGGCCGGCCCGTCGTGGGTGTCACGGCGGTCTGGGCCGCGATGATCCCGGTGCTGTACGCCCTGGGGGTGCCGGAGACGACGCTGCGGACCGGTGCCACGCTGGTGATACAGCCCCTGTGGTTCGTCGGCATCTATGCGGTGATCACCGCCCTCACCCCCTGGTGCCTACGGGCGGCGCGCAGGCTCGGCCCCTGGGCCGCCGCACCGCTCCTCGGTTCGGTCGCCGCCGTCGACTTCCTGAGGTACGGCCCGCTGTCGTCCGCCATGCCGTCCTGGTTGAGCCTGCTGAATCTGCTGCCGGGCTGGATGTTCGCCTATCAACTGGGCGTGTGCTGGGGCGAGAAGAGGCTGGGCCGGCGGGGCGCCTGGGTTCTGCTCGTGGGGGGATCGGCACTGTTCGCGCTGCTGTTGCTCGCCTTCCACTACCCGGCGTCGATGGTCGGTGTGCCGGGTGAGGCCCGGACGAACTCGCATCCGCCGTCGCTCCTGGTTCTCGCACTGGCGGCTGCGCAGAGCGGAGCCGCGATGCTGCTGCGGGACCGGATCGGCCGCCTGCTGCGGCGGCCCGCCCTGTGGGCGCCGGTGGTGGTGATCAACCTGTCGGCGATGACGATCCTGTGCTGGCATCAGACCGCGATGCTCGCCGCGGCGGTCCCCGCTTCGTTCGCCGGGGCGATACCGGGGCTGACGACGGCGCCGGACACCCTCGCCTGGATAGCCACCCGACTCGCGTGGTTGCCGCTCTTCGCGGGGCTGCTCGTCCTGATAGGCCGCTACGCGCGCGGCTTCGAGTCACCGTGGAAGCGGGCGAGCCGGAAGCGCGGCGTGCTGGCGGGGCTGCTCGCCACGGGGTTCGCGGTGTTCGCGCTGGGTCTCGCGTGAGGGGCCCGAACGCCGGGTGCCGCCACGGCGGTTCGGCCGTGACGGCACGGGACGGACGCTCTGTCCGGCGCCGAGCAGGAGGCGCCGACCAGAGTGCCGGGTCCCTCGCTACTCGCGGCCCGCCGAGGTGAAGCTCATGTCGGCGTAGCGGTCGCCGGAGACCTGCGCGGCGATCGGGTCGAGCAGCGCCACCTCCTGTTCGGTGAGGGCGATATGGGTCGCCGCGGTGTTCTCCTCGACCCGGGTGCGCTTGCGGGTGCCGGGGATCGGGACGACCGGGAGGCCGAACGCCTGAGCCTGCTGCTGTACCCAGGCCAGCGCGATCTGGCCGAGGGAGGCGTCATGGGCCTCGGCGACCTGGCGGACCGGCGCGAGCAGGGCCGCGTTGGCGGCGGCGTTGTCCCCGGTGAACCGGGGCTGCTGGCGGCGGAAGTCGTCGTCGGCGAGTTCCTTGTCGGCGGCGACGAAGGCGCCGGTGAGGAAGCCGCGGCCGAGCGGGGAGTACGGGACGAGGGCGACGCCGAGTTCGGCGGCCGCGGGCACCACCGCGCGTTCGATGTCACGGCTGAACAGCGACCACTCGGACTGGACCGCCGCGATGGGGTGGACGGCCTGGGCGGCGCGCAGTTCGTCGGCGGTGACCTCGCTGAGGCCGAGGTGCTTGACCTTGCCGGCGGCGACGAGTTCGGCCATCACGCCGACCGTCTCCTCGATGGGGGTCTTCGGATCCCTGCGGTGCATGTAGTACAGGTCGACCGAGTCGACGCCCAGCCGCTGGAGGCTGGAGTCGATGCAGGTCCGGATGTAGGTGGGGTCGTTGCTGATGATGCGCTTGTACGGGTCGCTCGGATCGAGCCCGATGGCGAACTTGGTGGCCAGCACGATCTCGTCACGGTGCGCCTTGACGAAAGGAGCAAGGAACTTCTCGTTCTCCCCGGCACCGTAGGCGTCGGCGGTGTCGTACAGGGTGACGCCGAGATCCAGGGCCCGCTCCAGGGTGGCCCGGGCCTCGTCGGCGTCCGTCGGTCCGTAGGCCCAGCTCATCCCCATGCAGCCGAGGCCCTGAACGCCCACCACGGGCCCGTTGCTTCCCAACTCAACAGTGGAGATGCGCTGCTGCTCGCCCGTCTGCGGCGTCCGGTGCGTGCTGTTCATGCGGTTCACGCCCTCTCAGGCGCCTGGGGGGCGCCCGCATAGAAGTTGATCTTGTGATCGAGCACGGCCAAGGTGTCCTGGAGTTCGGCCATCCGGTTCAGGACGTCGCGGCGGGTCGACTCGAGGAGCTCCTTGCGCTCCTGGAAGGTGTGCTCCCCGAGGCGCACGAGCTCGGCGTAGCGGACCATGTGGGCCACCGGCATGCCGGTGAGCCGCAGCTTGCCGACGAAGGCGAGCCAGTCCAGATCACGGTTGCTGTAGCGGCGCTGGCCGGTGTGCGAGCGGTCGACATCGGGCATCAGGCCGATCCGCTCGTACCAGCGCAAGGTGTGCGCGGTCAGTCCGGTGAAGGCGACGACCTCGCTGATGGTGTAGCGATCCTGGCCGTCCGGGCGCGGGTGCGCCTCGGGCGCGGCCGAACAGGCGTCGACCTTGGTCCGGGCGGGTGCGGGCGTGGTCTCCATCACCGTCATGGCCCCCACGCTAGAACCTTGGAGTGCACTCCAAGCAAGCACATCGTGGGGAATTCCGGACGACAGCGGCACGGCCCTCTCGTTACGGTGCCGATCATGACTCTCGTACGCCGTGCCGTCCCCGAGGACGCCGACGAGTTGGTCCGGCTTCGCAAGATCATGCTGGACTCCATGAGCCCGAGCACCGATGTGGCCTGGCAGCCTGCCACCGCGGAGGCACTGCGCCGCCATCTCGCCGATCCGGCGGGCGAGTTGACTGCGTTCGTCGTCGACGACCCGGCCGCCCCCGGCCGCCTCGCCGCGTGCGCGACAGGAGCGATCCACCACGGGTTGGGGAGCCCGGGCAATCCCGCCGGCACGTCCGGGCACGTCTTCAATGTGTGCACCGGCCCGGGGCATCGACGCCGGGGCTACTCCCGGGCGTGCATGGAAGCGCTCCTCGACTGGTTCCGGGAGCGCGGCGTCCGCCGGATCGATCTGCACGCGACCGAGGACGGTGAGCCGCTGTACGCCTCCCTCGGGTTCGCCCGCACCCCCGCGCCCTCGATGAGACTGACGCTCTAGGCTCGTAGCCATGCAGAGCCTCGCGTTGATCGAGAACTGGCCGGTACCGACCGCCGCCGCAGCCGTCGTCCGTGCGGACGGCACCGTGCTCGGGACGCGGGGGCCGACGGCGCACCGTTTCCCGTTGGCCTCGGTCACGAAGCCGCTCGCGGCATACGCGGCGCTCGTCGCATACGAGGAGGGCGCCATCGAGCTCGACGAGCCGGCCGGACCGGAGGGCTCCACGGTGCGGCATCTGCTCGCCCACACCAGCGGCCTCGCCTTCGACGAGCACCGCACGACGTCCGAGCCGGGCACACGGCGGCTGTACTCGAACGCCGGCTTCGAGGTGCTCGGGGACCACATCGCGAAGGCGACGGACATCCCGTTCGCCGAGTACCTGCGCCAGGCGGTGTTCGAGCCGCTCGGGATGACCGCGACGACGCTGGACGGTTCGCCCGCCAAGGACGGCGTGTCCACGGTGGACGATCTGGTGCGGTTCGCCGCCGAGGTGCAGGCACCGCGGCTGCTCGACCCGCGGACCGTGGCGGAGGCGATGACGGTCCAGTACCCCGGCACGAAGGGGGTGCTGCCGGGATACGGACACCAGAACCCGAACGACTGGGGGCTCGGGTTCGAGATCCGGGACCACAAGTCGCCGCACTGGACGGGCGGTTCGTCGTCGCCGCGGACGTTCGGGCACTTCGGGCAGTCCGGCACGTTCCTGTGGGTGGACCCGGACGCGGGGGTGGCCTGCGTGGCCCTGACGGACCGGGCGTTCGGGCCGTGGGCGGCCGAGGTGTGGCCGGCGTTCACCGACGCGGTGCGCGCCGAGGTCTGAGCCGACGGCCCGGTTCCGGCCCGGCGCCCTCAAACCGCTCGGCGGGTCACCTGCTCATCTCCCAGACGAGCAGGTGGGCCCCTTCGGTGGTCGATGCCTCCAGAGCCGCCTCGTCCGTGATGCGGACCGCATCGCCCGGTTCCAGTCGCACATCGCCCAGCCGCACGCCACCGTGCACGACGTGCAGGTAGACGTACGGCGCGACCGGCAGCGCCGTGCGCTCACCGGCCGTCAGGCGGCGGACGTGGAGCATGGCGCCGGCGGCGGGGACGTCGTACGGAGTGGAGTCGGCGATGCCGTGCACGACCTCGTACAGCGGATCGCCGCCGGGGTCGACGGGGGCCAGCCACATCTGCAGGAAGGTGAGGGGCTCGGCGCCGTCGTTGCGCTCGACGTGCCGGACGCCGCCTCCGGAGCTGAGGCGCTGCACGTCGCCGGGCCGCACCACGGTTTCATGGCCGGTGGAGTCGCGGTGGGTGAGTTCGCCGGTGACGACCCACGTGATGATCTCGGTGTGGCTGTGGGGGTGCTCGTCGAAGCCGGCGCCCGGGGCGAGGTGCTCTTCGTTGCAGGCGAGGATCGCACCGAAGCGCAGGTTGTCCGGGTCGTAGTGCGGGCCGAAGGAGAACGCGTGGAGGGACTCGATCCCGGCCTCGGGTTCGCCCCCGGGATAGCGGTCGCCGGAGCGACGTACATCAATCACCCGGTACACGGTAGCCGCCGTGTCCGGCCTTTCGCCGGGGTCGGCTCGGACCCTCCACTCCGCTGAGCCGCCCTGATAAGGCAGTCTTGTCCCCGTGCCCCAATCGGAATCAGCGCAGCCCTCAGAGAACGAACCGGCGGACCGTCGCCCTGACGCCCTTGCGGCCTCCCACCCGCACGCGGCGACCCTGAAGCGTCTGGAGAAGTCGTCCGGGTCACTCGCCGCGCAGGCGATCACGCGCATGGACGAGACGCTGTCCTGGTACCGGGCCATGCCGCCGGAGAACCGGTCGTGGATCGGCCTGGTGGCCCAGGCGGGTATCGCCGCGTTCACCGAATGGTTCCGGCACCCCGACGCCCCGCAGGCCATCTCGACCGATGTGTTCGGCACGGCGCCGCGGGAGCTGACGCGGGCGATCACGTTGCGGCAGACCGTGGAGATGGTGCGCACCACGATCGAGGTCATGGAGTCGGCCATCGACGAGGTGGCGGCGCCGGGCGACGAGAGCGTGCTGCGCGAGGCGCTCCTTGTGTACGCGCGGGAGATCGCGTTCGCGACCGCCCAGGTGTACGCGCAGGCGGCGGAGGCGCGGGGCGCGTGGGACGCACGGCTCGAGTCCCTCGTGGTGAACGCCGTCCTGTCCGGAGAGGCCGACGAAGGTGCGGTCAGCCGGGCCGCGGCGCTCGGCTGGAACTCGCCGGAGCATGTCTGCGTGGTGCTCGGCACGGCGCCCGACGGCGACAGCGAGCTGACCGTGGAGGCGATCCGGCGGGCCTCGCGCCACGCCAAGCTCCAAGTCCTGACGGGGGTGCTCGGCAACCGGCTCGTGGTGATCGCGGGCGGCAGTGACAATCCGCTGGCGGTGGCGAAGTCGCTGATCGGGCCGTTCGCCGCAGGCCACGTGGTCGCGGGCCCCGTGGTGCCGGACCTGCTCGCCGCCACGCGGTCCGCCCAGGCCGCGGCCGCCGGGCTCAAGGCCTGCGGGGCCTGGCAGGACGCTCCGCGACCCGTCCTCGCGGACGATCTGCTGCCGGAGCGCGCGATCGCAGGAGACCCGTCCGCGCGAGAGCAGTTGGTGGAGGAGATCTACAGACCGCTGGAGGAAGCCGGCTCGGCTCTCCTGGAGACGCTCAGCGTCTATCTGGAGCAGGCGAGCAGCCTCGAGGGAGCGGCCCGGATGCTCTTCGTGCACCCGAACACCGTCCGCTACCGGCTCCGACGTGTGACCGACGTCACCGGGTGGTCGCCATCCGATGTCCGGTCGGCGTTCACCTTGCGCATCGCGCTCATCCTGGGGCGTCTGGCCGACGCGGATCCTCAGTCGTAGGCTTTTGTCGGGGGTCTACAATTCCCCCTTCGGTTCTTCGTCCCTGTCCCCACGGGCGGCCCGCACCGTCCACAAGAGAGAGTGTGAGAGTGCTCGTACTCGTCGCTCCCGGCCAAGGCGCCCAGACGCCCGGCTTCCTGACTCCCTGGCTCGAACTTCCCGGCGCCGCCGACCGCGTCGCCGCGTGGTCGGACGCCATCGGACTCGACCTCGCCCACTACGGCACGCAGGCCGACGCGGACGCGATCCGTGACACGGCCGTGGCCCAGCCGCTCCTTGTCGCGGCCGGGCTCCTGTCCGCGTCCGCTCTCGGTGACGTGGCACCGGGTGCGGTGGCGGGACACAGCGTCGGAGAGATCACCGCGGCCGCGTTCGCGGGCGTGCTCGACGACTCCGCCGCTCTTCAGCTCGTGCGCAAGCGTGGTCTGGCCATGGCCGAGGCCGCGGCGATCACGCAGACCGGTATGTCGGCACTGCTCGGCGGCGACCCCGAGGTCACCGTGGCGCACCTGGAGAAGCTGGGCCTGACCCCGGCGAACGTGAACGGGGCGGGTCAGATCGTGGCCGCCGGCACGCTCGAGGAGCTGGCCGCGCTCGAGGCCGACAAGCCCGAGGGTGTGCGCCGTGTGGTGCCGCTGAAGGTGGCCGGCGCGTTCCACACCCGGCACATGGCGCCCGCCGTGGCGAAGCTGGAGGAGGCCGCACAGGCGCTGGCCCCGGCCGACCCCACGGTCACGTACGTGTCGAACAAGGACGGCAAGACCGTCGCAACCGGCGCCGAGATCGTCTCCCGTCTGGTGGGCCAGGTCGCGAACCCGGTCCGCTGGGACCTGTGCATGGAGACGTTCCAGGAGCTCGGCGCGACCGCGCTCATCGAGGTGTGCCCGGGCGGCACCCTCACCGGCATCGCCAAGCGCGCGCTGCCGGGCGTGAAGACCCTGGCACTGAAGACCCCCGACGACCTCGACGCAGCCCGCGCCCTGATCGCCGAAGCCGCAGCAGCAACGGCCTGACAAGGAGATCCGAGCAGCATGTCGAAGATCAAGCCCAGCAAGGGTGCCCCGTACGCGCGCATCCTCGGTGTCGGCGGCTACCGGCCGACCCGGGTCGTGCCGAACGAGGTGATCCTCGAGAAGATCGACTCGTCCGACGAGTGGATCCGTTCGCGCTCCGGCATCTCCACGCGTCACTGGGCAAACGACGAAGAGACCGTCGCGATGATGTCCATCGAGGCGTCCGGCAAGGCCATCGCCGACGCGGGCATCCAGGCCGAGCAGATCGGCGCCGTGGTCGTGTCGACCGTCTCGCACTTCGCGCAGACGCCGGCCATCGCGACGGAGATCGCGGACAAGCTCGGGACGCAGAAGGCCGCCGCGTTCGACATCTCGGCGGGCTGTGCCGGGTTCGGCTACGGTCTGACGCTCGCCAAGGGCATGATCGTCGAGGGCAGCGCGGAGTACGTGCTCGTCATCGGCGTGGAGCGGCTCTCGGACCTGACCGACCTGGAGGACCGTGCGACGGCCTTCCTGTTCGGTGACGGCGCCGGTGCCGTGGTCGTCGGTCCGGCCACCGAGCCCGCGATCGGCCCCACCGTGTGGGGTTCGGAGGGCGACAAGGCCGGCACGATCAAGCAGACCGTGCCGTGGGACGCGTTCCGCATCGGCGACGTGTCGCAGCTGCCCCTGGACTCCGAGGGCAACGTCAAGTTCCCTGCGATCACGCAGGAGGGCCAGGCGGTGTTCCGCTGGGCCGTGTTCGAGATGGCGAAGGTCGCCCAGCAGGCGCTGGACGCGGCCGGGATCAGCCCGGACGACCTGGATGTCTTCATTCCTCACCAGGCCAACGAGCGAATCATCGACTCGATGGTGAAGACTCTGAAACTGCCGGAGCACGTCACGGTCGCCCGCGACGTGCGCACCACCGGCAACACCTCGGCCGCCTCGATTCCGCTCGCGATGGAGCGGCTCCTGGCGACCGGCGAGGCGAAGAGCGGCGACACCGCGCTCGTCATCGGCTTCGGGGCGGGTCTCGTGTACGCCGCCACGGTCGTTACCCTCCCCTAGGCATCCCGTACCGGATCACCCGGTCCGTACGGATCCGCCACACCCTCTGGATACACACCGAAGGAGCGCCACAATGGCCGCCACTCAGGAAGAGATCGTCGCCGGTCTCGCGGAGATCGTGAACGAGATCGCCGGCATCCCGGTCGAGGACGTCCAGCTGGACAAGTCCTTCACCGACGACCTGGACGTCGACTCGCTGTCCATGGTCGAGGTCGTCGTCGCCGCCGAAGAGCGCTTCGACGTCAAGATCCCGGACGACGACGTCAAGAACCTCAAGACCGTCGGCGACGCCACGAAGTACATCCTCGACCACCAGGCCTGAGCCACCCGCTTCAGTCCCTAAGGTCAGTCGCTCCGCCACCCGGCGGTGGCGCCGCTGAATCCCTCGCATCCGTTGGAGAAAGAATTCCTGTGAGCTCGACCAATCGCACCGTGGTCGTCACCGGTATCGGCGCAACCACACCGCTGGGTGGCGACGCGACATCCACCTGGGAGGGCCTGGTCGCCGGACGTTCCGGTGTCTCGCCCCTCGAGCAGGAGTGGGCCGCCGACCAGGCGGTCCGTATCGCGGCGCAGATCGCCGTGGACCCGGGCGAGGTCATTCCTCGCCCGCAGGCCCGCAAGCTGGACCGCTCCGCGCAGTTCGCGCTGATCGCCGCCAAGGAAGCGTGGGCCGACGCCGGTTTCACCGACAAGGCGGGCGAGGACCCGGCGGTCGACCCCGACCGCCTTGGCGCCGTCATCGCGTCCGGCATCGGCGGTGTGACCACGCTGCTCGACCAGTACGACGTGCTGAAGGAGAAGGGCGTCCGCCGCGTCTCCCCGCACACCGTCCCGATGCTGATGCCCAACGGCCCGTCGGCCAACGTGGGTCTGGCCGTGAACGCCCGGGCGGGTGTGCACACCCCGGTCTCCGCCTGCGCGTCGGGCGCCGAGGCCATCGGCTACGGCATCGAGATGATCCGCACCGGCCGCGCCGATGTCGTCATCTGCGGTGGCACCGAGGCGGCGATCCACCCGCTGCCCATCGCCGCGTTCGGCAACATGATGGCGATGTCCAAGAACAACGACGACCCGCAGGGTGCCTCGCGCCCCTACGACACCGGCCGGGACGGCTTCGTCCTCGGTGAGGGTGCCGGCGTGATCGTCCTGGAGTCCGCCGAGCACGCCGCCGCGCGCGGTGCCCGCGTCTACGCGGAGGCCGTGGGCCAGGGCATCTCCGCCGACAGCCACGACATCGTGCAGCCGGAGCCGGAGGGCCGCGGTATCGCGCAGGCCCTGCAGCACCTGCTCGACAACACCGACCTGGACCCGGCCGAGATCGTGCACGTGAACGCGCACGCGACGTCGACGCCCGCCGGTGACGTGGCCGAGTTGAAGGCGCTGCGCAAGGTCTTCGGTGACGACACCGACCACATCGCGGTCTCCGCCACGAAGTCCATGACGGGTCACCTGCTGGGTGGCGCCGGTGGTGTCGAGAGCGTCGCGTCGGTGCTCGCGCTGTACCACCGGGTCGCTCCGCCGACCATCAACGTGGAGAACCTGGACCCCGAGGCCGAGGCCAACGCGGACATCGTCCGTGGCGAGGCGCGCAAGCTGCCCGTCGAGGGCCGCATCGCCGCGCTGAACGACTCGTTCGGCTTCGGTGGGCACAACGTGGTCCTGGCCTTCAGGACCGTCTGACCCGGCCTGACACTCCGCTGAACACGGCAGTGGGCCCGCTCCGGTAACCCGGGGCGGGCCCACTGCCGTATCGGAGGAGTCGGATCGGAGAAGCCGTATCGGAGAAGCCGGGCCGGAGAAGTCGGATCGGAGAAGGGGAGCCGGAGCGTCAGACCACCTGGTGGAGCCAGCGGACCGGGGCGCCCTCGCCGGCGTAGCGGAACGGCTCCAGTTCGTCGTCCCAGGGCTTGCCGAGGAGCTTGGCGAGTTCTGCTTCCAGATTCGTCTCGCCGTCCCTGGAGCGGGCCAGAGCGGCGCGCAGACGGTCCTCGGGGATGAGGATGTCGCCGTGGATCCCCGTGATGGCGTGGAAGATGCCGAGTTCGGGGGTGGCGCTGTAGCGCTCGCCCTCGGCGGCGGCGCAGGGTTCGGCCGTCACCTCGAAGCGCAGCAGCTGCCAGCCGCGCAGCGCGGAGGCCAGCTTGGCCGCGGTGCCCGCCTCGGCCCGCCAGGAGAACTCGGATCTCCAGGTGCCGGGCGCCGCGGGCTGCCTGATCCAGTCGAGGCTGACGCGCGCGCCTAGGACGCCCGCGACCGCCCATTCGACGTGCGGGCACAGCGCGCGCGGCGCGGAGTGCACGTACAGAACTCCACGTGTCGTCACCGGGACCTCCAGTGTGGGTCGAGGTTCGCCTTCCCCAGCGGCCTCGCGCCCGTGCCGAGCCTTCTTCCCTCTGAGCCCGAACCGTTGAGGTTCAGACAAAAAGGGACACATCTGACGTGTTGTAATTTAGCGGAACCGGTACAGCGGGGTCTCACTGGGTCGTCCGGGGACCCCGGGGCGAGGCTATCGCGCAGCGGTGCAAGGAGTGTGACGTACTGTCGGTCCCGAGGCCGACAAACACCGACCTTTCACCCGACAGGGCCACGGCGTACGACGGAGGGGACACGGGATGCGGGAGCGAAGTCACCGGTCAACTGCCCTCCGGGGAGCCCTCGCCGGGGCGCTGGCCGCGGTGCTCGGTGTCGCGGGGCTGACCGCCTGCGACGCCTCCGGTGACAACTCCCCGGGCCCGGGCGGTTCGACGGCCGCCGCGAAGCCGTCGCCGAAGCCCACTCCGACGTGGGACACGAGCCCGGCTTCCGTTGCGGCCGTGGGTGATTCGATCACGCGGGGTTTCGACGCCTGCTCCGTGCTGTCGGACTGCCCCGAGGTCTCGTGGGCGACCGGTTCGGACGCGCAGGTCAAGAGTCTCGCCGTACGGCTGCTCGGCAAGGGCCGTGCCGCGTCGCACAGTTGGAACTACGCGCAGACCGGGGCGCGGATGGCTGATCTGCCGGAGCAGATGCAGCAGGCAGCGGCGCACGACCCCGGGCTCGTGACCGTGATGGCCGGGGCCAATGACGCGTGCCGTACGACCGCGTCGGCGATGACGCCCGTGGCCGACTTCCGGGCCGACTTCGAGGAGGCCATGCGGCAGTTGCGGCGCACGGCACCGAAGGCGCAGGTGTACGTGATGAGCGTCCCGGACCTGAAGCGGCTGTGGTCCGAGGGGCGGGCGAATCCGCTGGGCAAGCAGGTGTGGAAGCTGGGCATCTGCGCGTCGATGCTGGCCGATCCGGATGCCCTCGACAGTGCGGCCACCGCGCGGCGCGACGCCGTGCAGGAGCGCGTGGTGGCGTACAACGAGGTGCTCAAGGACGTGTGCGCGAAGGACAAGCGGTGCCGTGACGACGGGGGCGCGGTGTTCGGATACCGGTTCGGGCAGACGCAGTTGAGCCACTGGGACTGGTTCCACCCGAGTGTGAACGGGCAGGCGCGGCTGGCCGAACTCGCGTACCGCGCGGTGACCGCGAAGCATCCGGCCACCTGAGCGAAACAGGGCGGGCGTAGGGTCTCGATCATGCGCAGTGAACTCTTCGGCACCCTTCCCGACGGCACCGACGTCCACCGCTGGACCCTGGAGCGGGACGGGGTGCGGGTCCGTGTCCTGACGTACGGCGGCATCCTGCAGACCGTCGAGACGCCCGACCGGGAGGGGGCCGAGGCGCAGATCGTGCTCGGGTTCCCGGATCTCGCCGGGTATCTCGCGCACCCGGCGCCGTATCTGGGCGCGCTGGTGGGGCGGTACGCGAACCGGATCGCGGGCGGCCGGTTCCCGCTCGACGACCGGATCTACCACCTCGCGCAGAACAACGGGCCGAACTCGCTGCACGGTGGCGAGCGCGGCTTCGACAAGCGGGTGTGGGACGCCGAGGCCGTCGGGGACCACGCGGTGCGGCTGAGCCGCGTATCGCCGCACGGCGAGGAGGGCTTCCCGGGGCGGCTGGAGGTGGCGGCGACGTACGCGCTCGACGCGGGCGGGGCGCTGCGGATCTCGTACGAGGCCACCACCGACGCGCCGACGATTGTGAACCTCACGAATCACACGTACTGGAATCTGGCCGGTGCCGATGCCGGGGACGCGGCCGGGGGGCACGAGGTGCGCATCGACGCCGGGCGAGTGACCGCCGTGGACGGGAATCTGATCCCGACCGGGGAGCTGTCGGCGGTGGAGGGGACACGGTTCGACTTGCGCGAGAGCCGGAAGGCGGGGCCCGGGTACGACCACAACTACGTGCTCGACAAGGGCGTCACCGGCGAGGCCGTGGAGGTGGCCGAGCTGCACGACCCGGTGTCGGGGCGGACGGTGAGCGTCGCCACGACCGAGCCGGGTTTGCAGTTCTACACGTCGGATCACTTCGACGCCGATGTGCCGTTCGCGCCGGGTGACGGGATCGCGCTGGAGACGCAGCACTTCCCGGACTCGCCGAACCGGCCGGAGTTCCCGAGCACCGTGCTGCGGCCGGGTGAGGTGTTCCGGTCGCAGACGGTGTACGGGTTCGGCGTCCGCGCGTAGACAGCAGGCGGATGTGAGGGGCGGCGGGGTCAGGTGCCGCCGCCCCTGGTCGGTGGGTGGGGTCAGACGGTGAGGGTCGTGGCGACCCGGCCGTCGGTGAGTGAGCGGCCGGCCGTCAGTTCGTACGAACCGGCCTGGTGGGACCAGGACTTGGTGTTCTCGTCCCAGATCTCGAAGGCGCGGCGCGGGAGTTCGACGACGGCTTCGGCGCTCTCGCCGGGGGCCGCGGTGACGTCCGCGAAGCCGGCCAGCCAGCGGGCCGGGCGGGCCACGTCGGTATCGGCCGGCGCCAGGTAGAGCTGGACGACCTCGCGGCCGGGGCGCTCGCCCGTGTTGCGGACGCGAATCTTCGCCGTGACGCTCTTCTCCGTGACGCTCTTCTCCGTGCTGCCGGTGACCTCGATCGACTCGTACGCCCAGTCGGTGTAGCCGAGGCCGTGGCCGAAGGGGTACGAGGGAGTGGCCCCGGCCTTGTCCCAGGCGCGGTAGCCGATGAACACGCCCTCGGTGTAGGCGAGTTCGCCGTCGGCCGGGGTGACCCGGGTGACGGGGGCGTCGGCGAGCGAGCCCCAGGTGGTGGGCAGGCGGCCGCCGGGCTCCTCGGCGCCGAACAGGACGTCGGCGAGCGCGTCGCCGCCCTCCTGGCCGGGGAACCAGCTGAGCAGGACGGCGGCCACGTCGTCGCGCCACGGGAGTTCGACCGGGGAGCCGGAGTTGACGACCACGACCGTGTTCGGGTTGACGGCGGCGACGGCGCGCACCAAGTCGTCCTGGCGGCCGGGGAGTTGGAGGTCGGTGCGGTCGAAGCCCTCCGACTCCACGCGCTCGGTCGTGGCGACCACGACGACGGCGACCTCGGCGTCGCGGGCGGCCTCGACGGCCTCGGCGATCAGGGTGTCCGCGTCGCGGCGCGGGCCGAGGTGGGTGAAGGTGAACATCACGGCGGGCAGCGGCGTCTCGACGGACGTGTCGAGGGGGTGCAGGAGGGAGACCTCGACGGGCACTCCCTCGGTCAGCGTCACCTTGCCGCGCTCCAGCGGGGCGCCGAAGAACGCCTCGAAGGGGTCGGACTCGTCGCCCATGGGCTGGACGCCGTCGTAGAGGACGGTGCCGTCGACGGTGAGGGTGAAGGCGCCGAGGCCGCGGGTGCCGAAGGCGTGCTCGCCGCTCTCGCGCGGGGTGAAGGTGCCCTTGATCTCGATGCTGTGCAGCGTCTCGTAGGTGACGCCGGCGGGCAGGTCGTCGCCCATCCACTGGAGCTGGCCGCTGGGCAGCGAGCCCTCGCCGATGACGGTGCCCTCGGCGTCGCGGCAGACGGCACGCAGCTCGAACCCCTTGTCGGCGGGGGCGAGTTCGTCGCTCGGGTCGGCGCCGACGGCGTACGTCAGTGAGGTCGTCGCCGCGCTCAGGCCGTCGAGCGGGGAGACGATGCGGGAGGGGAAGACGGTGGCGGAGCCGCCGCCGAGGACGCGGGCATCGCGGGCGGCGGCGCCGATCAGGGCGATCCGGGCGTCCGAACGCAGCGGCAGGACACCGGAGTTGCGGACCAGGACGAAGGCGCGGCGGGCGATCTCGCGGGCGAGGGCCTCACCGTCGATCTCCGCGGGCACCTCGGTGACGACCGGCTCGGCACCCTCCAGGATGCCGACGCGGGCGGCGAGGCGCAGCACGTTGTGCACGGCGTCGTCGACCTCGGACTCGTCGACGTCGCCCGCGCGGACGGCCTCGGCGAGCGCGGGGCCGTAGACCGTCTGCGGGCCCGGCATGGCGACGTCGAGGCCGCCCTTGATGTCGCCGGTCGTCGAGCGGGCGGCCATCCAGTCGGAGACGTTGAAGCCGTCGAAGCCCCATTCGCCGCGCAGGACCTCGTTCACGAGGTAGCGGTGCTCGGTCATCGTCGTGCCGTTGACCGAGTTGTAGGCCGTCATGATGCCCCACGGGTGGGCGTTGGCGACGATGGCCTCGAAGGGCGCCAAGTACAGCTCGCGCAGGGCGCGTTCGCTGAGCAGGTTGTCGACGGTGAAGCGGTCGGTCTCGGCGTCGTTCGCGACGAAGTGCTTGACCGTGGTGCCCACGCCGCCGGACTGGACGCCCCGCACGTAGCCGGTGCCGATGGCGCCGGTCAGGTACGGGTCCTCGCTGTACGCCTCGAAGTGACGGCCGCCGAGCGGCGAGCGGTGCAGGTTCACGGTCGGCGCGAGGAGCACGTGGACGCCCTTGCGGCGGGCCTCCTGGGCCAGCAACTCCCCTGCCTTGACCGCGAGTTCGGGATCCCAGGTGGCGGCGAGGGCGGTCGGGGACGGCAGCGCGATCGACGGGTCGTCGGCGGTCCAGCGCACGCCGCGCACACCGATCGGGCCGTCGGACATGACCAGCGACTTCAGGCCGATCTCGGGGATCTCCGGCAGCGACCACATGTCCTGGCCGGCCAGGAGCCGGGCCTTGGTGTTGAGGTCGAGCTTGCCGAGAGCGGCCTCGACGACCGTCTCGCGGGCCCGGTCCTGTGCGCTGCCGTTGCCGTGTGCCTGGTTCGCCATGCCGGCGCCTCCTCGTCGAGGTCATCACATTGAGAGCAGTTCCATCCTGCACCCGATACCTGTAGAGCGGTAGGTTTCGTTATCTGGCCGTTATGAGGCGACGCCGGGGTGGCTCGTCGATGTCGTACGGTGACCGCATGAGCAGCACCAGAAGCGCCAGGAGCGGGGAACGGCGGACCGAGATCCTGCGGGCGACGCTCGAAGTGATCGCCGAGCGTGGGTACCGGGGCGCGAGCCTGGCGGCCGTCGCCGAGCGGGTGGGGCTCACCCAGCAGGGGCTGCTGCACCACTTCCCGACGAAGGAGGCGCTGCTCGTCGCCGTCCTGGAGGAGCGGGACCAGTGGGACGCGGTGCCGAACAGTCAGTGGCGCCTCGATCTGCTCGGCTCGCTGGTGGAGTACAACGCGATGCGGCCGGCGATCGTGCAGACGTTCTCGGCGCTGCTCGGGGAGTCGGTGACCGAGGAACACCCGGCGCGGGACTTCTTCACCCAGCGCTACGTCGGCGTACGGGAATCCATGGCCGAGGTGCTGCGCGCGGAGTACGGGGACCGGCTGCCCGGCGGGCTCACGCCCGAGCGGGCCGCGCCGCTGCTCGCGGCCGTGATGGACGGGCTCCAGTACCAGTGGCTGCTGGATCCGGAGGCCGTGGACATGCCCGCCGCCTTCCGCGACTTCCTGGAGCTGTTGGCGGGCGGCGCGCCGGACGCTACTGGTTCCAGGTGATCGCGAGGGCCTTGCTCAGCGCGCAGACCGCCGCGAAGACGGCCGCCCAGATGTAGGCGCCGGAGAGGGCCAGGGCGGCAACTCCCGCGCCGAACCAGAGCAGTTCGAAGGCGACGCGGGGTGCTCCGCTGGTCTTGTAGCGGGCTTTCGGGGAGCCGAAGAGGGACCAGGTCGTGATCATCGCGGCGAGGCCGGCCAGGCCCAGGAGCCAGGCTGCGGGGGGCGATACGTCCCGGGTGAAGCCGTAGGCGCCCACCGCGCCGAGGGCCACTAGTTCTGTGGCGAAGAGGACGCCCAGGTTTGCTGTTTTCACGGCGTCAGACCTCGCGGGGTTTCGTCTGCCCCATTGGCGTGGGGTGCCGGGTGCGGGTTCGTTGTGGCTGGGCGCGCAGTTCCCCGCGCCCCTGGCGGGGCACTCTCCTCCAGGTCGCGGACCATCAGCGTCGCTCCCGCCACCGCTCCCGGCATCAGGAACACCGCCACGAACGGGACCAGGAAAGAGACCGCGAGGGGTGCTCCGAAGCCCCAGGCCAGGCCCTTGCGGGTTCTCAACAGAGCGAGGCGGTCGCGGAGTTGGACGCCCCGGCGCTGGAGGGCCACCGCCGTGAGTTCCTCCGTCAGGAAGAAGCCCGTGACGAAGAAGCCGAGGACCGGGATGACCGTCTGGCCGGCGAAGGGGATGAAGCCGAGCGCGAAGAGGAGGACGCCCCACAGGGCCGCGCGGGCCAGGATGCGCAGGCTGTCGCGGGCCGAGATCCACAGTTCGCGCCAGAGCGGGAGGCCGGACTCGGGGGGCTCCTCGCCGCTCTCCGCCCGGTCGACCTCTTCGGACAGGGACTCGTAGAAGGGCTGGCCGATCAGGAGGGTCACGGCCGTGAACGTGAGGACCGCGAGCAGCAGGCCCAGGGCGAACAGGACCGCCGTCAGGAAGCCGCGGAACAGCCCCTGCCAGGGGGAGATCCAGCCGTCGGCGAACGGGGTCGACCAGGAGACGAGGTCGCCGCCCCAGACCGCGAGGCAGACCAGCGCCACCACGTACAGGACGAGGGTGATCAGGCCGGGCAGCAGGCTCCAGCCGTACCGCTTGCCGTGCTGGGCAACCCAGCGCTGCCCCTTCATCAAATAGCCGAAGCCCGCCCCGAGATCACGCATGGCGCAAACCTTACGGGACGGGCCCGACACCGAAAAAAGGTCAGACGGAAAGCGTGACCGTGATGTTGCCGCGGGTCGCCTTGGAGTACGGGCAGACCTGGTGGGCCTTCTCGATCAGCGACTTGGCGGTGGCCTCGTCCACGTTCGGGATCTTGGCCGAGATGTCGACGATGAGGCCGAAGCCCTCGTCGTTCTTGCCGATGCCGACGCTCGCGGTGACGGTCGAACCGGAGACGTCGGCGCCCTCCTGGCGGGCGACGACGGCGAGGGCGCCCTGGAAGCAGGCGCTGTAGCCGGCGGCGAAGAGCTGCTCGGGGTTGGTGCCCGCGCCCGAACCGCCCTGCTCCTTGGGCGGGTTGACGACGACGTCGAGCTTGCCGTCGTCGGTGGCGACGCGGCCGTCGCGGCCGTTCTCGGCGGTGGCTACGGCGGTGTAGACGACGTCGGACTGCGTGATGGCCATGACCGGCTCCCTCGTTCTCGCGTGACGATATTTTCGTTAGGCGGAACGAGGTTACCGAATCATGGAATCCTGCGAAGTGACCGGGGTCACTCCCCCAGCTTCACGACCATCTTTCCGGTGTTGTCGCCGCGCAGCACCCCGAGGAACGCCTCCAGGTTGTTCTCGATGCCCTCGACGACCGTCTCGCGGTACTTCAGCTCCCCGGAGCGGATCCAGGCACCGACCTCCTGCACGAACTGCGGCTGAAGGTCGTAGTGGTCGCCGACGAGGAAGCCCTCGATGCGGCCGCGGGTCTGGATGAGGCGGGAGAGGTTGCGCGGGCCGGGGGCCGGCTCCGTGTTGTTGTAGACGGAGATCGCGCCGCAGATGGCGATGCGGCCGTCGCGGTTCAGGCGCGCGATGGCGGCCTCCAGGTGGTCACCGCCCACGTTGTCGAAGTAGACGTCGACGCCGTCCGGGGCGGCCTGCTTCAGCTGCTCGTGGACGTCGCCGTTCTTGTAGTTGAACGCCGCGTCGAAGCCGTACTCCTCGATCAGGAGCTTGACCTTCTCGTCCGAGCCGGCCGAGCCGATGACGCGCGAGGCGCCCTTGAGCTTCGCGATCTGGCCGACCTGGCCGCCGACCGCACCGGCCGCGCCGGACACGAAGACGCTGTCGCCCTCCTTGAAGGCGAGGGTGCGCAGCAGGCCCGCGTACGCCGTGAGGCCGGTCATGCCGAGCACGCCGAGGTACGTGGACAGGGGCGCGGCCTCGGGGTCGACCTTCACGGCCTGCTTGGCGTCGAACGTCGCGTACTCGCGCCAGCCGAAGAAGTGCAGGACGTGGTCGCCGACCGCGACGCCCTCGTCGTCCGAGGCGATGACGACGCCGACGGCGCCGCCCTGCATGGCCTTGCCCAGCTCGTACGGGGCGACGTACGACTTCGCGGCGCTCATCCGGCCGCGCATGTACGGGTCGACGGAGACGTACAGGTTCTTGACCAGGACCTGGCCGGCGCCGGGCGCCTCGACGGGAACCTCGCGCAGCTCGAAGTCCTCGGGCTTCGGCCAGCCGACGGGGCGGCTGACCAGGGCCCACTCGCGGCCGGTGGCGGGGATCTGGGGGGTGTCGGCGGACATGCGCTGATCCTTCGTCGCAGAGGGCGGACTTCACGTGCCGCGGTGGGGAGGCGTCACGAAAAGTGTTTCAGTACGTGAAACAACCATGCTCCTGAATATTTCAGGATGTCAAGTATCTGGGTACCCTGAAGCACATGACCAGTACCCGCCCCCGCCGTACGGACGCCCTCACGCTCGAAGTCGTCGAGCTGATCGGCGCCGTCGTCGCTCGCTACCACCAGGAGTACGAGGAGGCCGCGGGGCGGCACGGCCTGACCGGCGCGCAGGCGCGGGTGCTCGGCCTGCTGGCCCTGGAGCCGCTGCCGATGCGGCAGATCGCCCAGCGCCTGAAGTGCGAGCCGTCGAACATCACGGGGATCGTGGACCGCCTTGAGGGGCGCGGGTTCGTGGAGCGGCGGCCGTCACCCGGGGACCGGCGTGTGAAGGTGGCCGCGCCGACTCCGGAGGGGCTCCAGGTGGCCGGGAGCCTGCGGGACTCGCTCGACTTCGCGCGCGAGCCGCTGGCCGGGCTCTCGCGCGAGGAGCGCGTGGTGTTCCGGGACATGCTGCGGCGGATGCTCGGGGTCGACTGACCCACGGCGTCACCGGGCTACGTGCACCACCACAGGAACCGGTCGCACGTGTGGGACGGTGACGGTTCGGGGGCCTGGGACGTCTCCGTCGGGCGCGGGGCCGAGCTGGTCGGCTGCGCCGTCGTCGGGGAGGCCTGGGGTGAAGTGGCCGTCGGGGACGCGGAGTTGACCGGGGTGTCCTTCTTCGTGGGCCGCGCGGACGGGGAGCTTTCGGTGCGGCTGGGCGTGGCGGACGCGGGCCGGGAAGCGGCCGCGCTCGACGCGTCCGGCGCCGTGGACGGGTCCGGGTCCACGGTGGCCGGGGACGCCGGGTCGCTGTCCGCCAGTTCTTCCGTGGCGTCCGGGGCCGCCCGCCTGTCGGCGCTGCCGGCCGACTCCGTGCCGAGTTCGGCGAGGCCGAGGCCGCCCGCCGCGAGGGCGAGCGCCGCCGTGGCGAGCAGGACCCGGCGTCTGCGTCTGCGGTGTGCCGTACGGGGGCGGCGCCGGCTGCGCGGGCCCGGCTCGCTCTCGGGCGGCGCCTGCGGCTCGTCGGCGCCCTCCTGCGCGGCGAGCGCCTCGGCGTACGCGCGCACGGCGTCGGCGGGGGTACCGCAGCCCGGGCAGGCCAGGGCGCCGTTGAGGTGCCTGCGGCACGGGTGGCAGTAGTCCATGACGTAGGGAGGCTAGGCGCCCCGCCGGTAACGGAAAAAGCCGGTGCTGTGAAACTTCTGTGCGGAAGAGTCCGTTCCGGCACCGTCTTGAGAAGCCTGTTTGGTGCAGACCCATTGACACTCCCCCAGGGCCGTCCTTACTGTCACGCCAGCATTTCGAACGTGTGACGAAATATCGAACAGCTCAGGGGGCAACTGCCTTGCGCATCACGGGAATCAGCACGCATGTGGTCGGGACTCCGTGGCGGAATCTGACCTACGTCCAGGTGCACACCGACGAGGGCATCACAGGCGTCGGCGAGACCCGGATGCTGGGCCACACCGACGCTCTCATCGGTTACTTGAACGAGGCCAAGGTCAACCACATTCTCGGCTCGGATCCGTTCGCCGTCGAGGACCTCGTCAAGCGGATGAAGTACGGCGACTACGGCCGCGCCGGCGAGATCGTCATGTCCGGCATCGCGGTGATCGAGATGGCCTGCTGGGACATCAAGGGCAAGGCCCTCGGCGTCCCGGTGTGGCAGCTGCTCGGCGGCAAGGTCACCGACAAGGTCAAGGCGTACGCCAACGGCTGGTACACCACGGAGCGGACGCCCGAGGCGTACCACAAGGCCGCGCGCACGGTCATGGAGCGCGGGTACAAGGCGCTGAAGATCGACCCGTTCGGGACCGGCCACTTCGAGCTCGACCACGAGCAGTCGCTGTACGCCGTCTCGCTGATCGAGGCCGTGCGCGACGCGATCGGCCCCGACGCGGAGCTGATGCTGGAGATGCACGGGCGCTTCTCGCCCGCGACGGCCGTCCGGCTCGCCCGTGACCTCGCGCCGTTCAAGCCCGCGTGGCTGGAGGAGCCGGTGCCGCCGGAGAACCTCAAGGCCCTGGAGAAGGTCGCCGCGAAGGTCGACATGCCGGTCGCCACCGGTGAGCGGATCCACGACCGGATCGAGTTCCGCGAGCTCTTCGAGAGCCAGGCCGTGGACATCATCCAGCCCGACGTCGGCCACATCGGCGGCATCTGGGAGACGCGCAAGCTCGCCGCCACGGCCGAGACGCACTACATGCTCGTCGCCCCGCACAACGTCGGCGGTCCCGTGCTCACCGCCGCCTCGCTCCAGGTCGGCTTCACCGCGCCGAACTTCAAGATCCTGGAACACTTCAACGACTTCGCCGACGCCGACATCAAGAAGGTCGTCAAGGGCGCCCCGAAGGTCGTCGACGGCTACTTCGAGCTGTCGCACGAGCCGGGTCTCGGTGTCGAGCTCGACGTCGACGCGGCGGCCGAGTTCCCGCAGCAGCAGGCCCGGTTCGACCTGTGGGCCGAGGGCTGGGAGAAGCGCGACCCGACGGGCGGCAAGAAGTGACCAGCGCGGTCGTCGTCGACTCTCCCGGGCAGCACCGGCTCGTCGCGCACGAGCCGGTGGCGCCCGGCGCCGGCGAGGCGCGGGTGCGGGTGCACGCCGTGGGCATCTGCGGTTCCGACCGCGAGGTGTACCAGGGCAATCGGCCCGAGGGATACGTGCGGTATCCGCTGACGCCCGGACACGAGTGGTCCGGTGTCGTGGACGCCGTGGGCGACGGGGTGCCCGCTTCGCTGGTGGGCCGCAAGGTCGTCGGCGAGGGCTTCCGCAACTGCCAGGTGTGCGACCGTTGCCACGCGGGCGAGACGACGCTGTGCACCGCCGGGTACGAGGAGACGGGCTTCACGCAGGCGGGGGCCATGGCGGCCACGCTGACGCTGCCGGCGCGGCTGTTGCACGTACTGCCGGACGACGCCGACCTGACGGCCGCCGCGCTGCTCGAACCGGCCGCGTGCATCGCGGCCGCGGCGATCAAGGCGCAGGCGCTGCCGGGTCAGCGGGTGGCCGTGGTCGGCACCGGGACGCTCGGGATGTTCGCCGTGCAGTTCCTCGCGGCGGGGTCG
This sequence comes from Streptomyces sp. NPDC052225, assembly GCF_040679615.1. Taxonomy (NCBI): domain Bacteria; kingdom Bacillati; phylum Actinomycetota; class Actinomycetes; order Kitasatosporales; family Streptomycetaceae; genus Streptomyces; species Streptomyces sp. NPDC052225. The sequence goes on from NZ_JBFAVD010000012.1 coordinate 145,439, forward strand.
CCCTCCGAGCTGCTCGTGGTGGGCTCGCGGGACGAACGGGCCGCGCTGTCACGGCAGTTCGGGGCGACGGACTTCCGGCTGCGGAGCGACGAGCTGCCGGACGACTTCGACGTGGTGATCGAGACCGCCGGGTCGGCTTCGGCCGCGCGGACGGCCGCGTCGTTGCTGCGGCGGGGCGGGCGGCTCGTGCTGACCGGGATTCCGGCGGCCGGGGCGGACGGGCTCGACCCGACGGATCTCGTGGTGCGACAGCTCGAGGTGCAGACCGTGTTCGGGGCCGCGCCGGATGCGTGGGCCCATACGGTGCGGGTGTTCGGGGCGGGGTTGCTCGATCCGATGCCGCTGGTGACCCATGAGCTGCCGCTGGAGCGGTTCGCCGAGGCCATCGAGTTGGTGGGGGCCGGGGATCCGAAGGTGGGGAAGGTTTTGTTGCGGCCTTAGTTGTGCGCGGGGGGATTGCGCGGACCAACTCGCCGCAGGGACTGGCCTGTTGGGTCAGCTCGCGTAGGTTGTGGCTGGTCGCGCAGTTCTCCGCGCCCCTGACGGGGCGCTCTCATCCGAACCCTGTTCGAAATCTCGAACCACAATGAACGTAAGGACATTCGCGTGACCGACTCACCCCGCCTCCCCGGCGAACCCGCACTCTCCGCGCTCGGGTTGAGTGCGCCCGCGCTCGATCCGGCCGACACCTCCCCGCACGCGTTCCCCGACGGTGGCACCTGGCGCGTCGAGATTCCGTCCGTGGAAGGTCCCGAGGCCGTCGGGGTCGTGCTCAAGGAAGCCTCGCGGCTCGACGTGCCGATCCACCGGATCAGCCAGGGCAGCGGCGTCTGGATGCTGCGTGACACCGAGATCGTCGAGATGGTCGAGGCGACCGCCGAGCGCGACATCGAGCTGTGCCTGTTCACCGGACCGCGCGGCACCTGGGACACCGGCGCCTCCGTGCGCACCGACTCGCGCGGTGCGGGTCTGCGTGCCCGCGGGCACGACGCCGTCGCAGGATGCGTCGAAGACGCCGTCCGCGCAACGGAGTTGGGGGTGAAGTGCCTGCTGGTCGCCGACGAGGGCGTGCTGTGGACCCTGCACCGGGCGCGCAGCCAGGGCATCATCCCCGCCGACACCACGCTCAAGGTCTCGGCGCTCATCGGGCCCGTGAACCCGGCCGCGTACGCCGTCTACGAGCAGCTCGGCGCCGACTCCCTGAACGTGCCGAGCGACCTGACGCTCCAGCACCTCACCGAGATCCGGCGGGTCTCGGGCGCCCCGATGGACATGTATGTCGAGGCCCCGGACGACCTCGGCGGATATGTCCGGATGTACGAGATCGCGGAGCTCATCCGGCGCGGCGCACCGCTGTACCTGAAGTTCGGCCTCGCCAAGGCCCCCGCGATCTACCCCTACGGCGCCCATCTGCGCGATGTCACCCTCGACACCGCGCGCGAGCGAGTGCGCCGCGGACGGCTTGCGATCGACCTCCTCGAGCGGCACGGTGCCGGCGCCGGCATGTCGCCCCTCGGGTCCCGGCTGCCGGGTGATCTCAAGCGCTTCGACACGGCCCAATAACGTTCCGGAAACACAACTTCCCAGATCCGCACAAGGCCGCGCAGAATCCGACGCATCTCTACTCGGTCAACCTCCGCTCCTCACCAGCGACTTCGCACCGCCGACCGAGCTCTGCACCCACACATCAAGGATGATGACCATGCGAAACCGCCGAGCCGCTCTCGCAGCGATAGCCGCCACCGCCTCCCTCGCCCTGACCCTGACCGCCTGCGGCCAGGACAGCGAGGGCGGCAAGGAGGACAGCAAGAAGAAGGCCGAAGGATCGACCGTCGGCATCGCGATGCCGACGAAGTCCTCGGAGCGCTGGATCGCCGACGGCAACAACGTCGTGAAGTCCCTGAAGGCCAAGGGCTACAAGACCAAGCTCGTCTTCGGCGAGGACGACCCCGACCAGCAGGTCTCGCAGATCGAGAACATGATCACGCAGGGCGTCTCCGCGCTGATCGTCGCCGCGATCGACAACAAGTCGCTCAGCTCGGTGCTCCAGCAGGCCGCCGACGCGAACATCCCCGTCATCGCGTACGACCGCCTCATCCTCGACTCGAAGAACGTCAGCTACTACGCGACGTTCGACAACGAGAAGGTCGGCGAGCTCCAGGCCGGTTCGCTGGTCACCAAGCTCGGCCTCGACAAGGGCAAGAAGGGCCCGTTCAACCTCGAGCTGTTCGCCGGCTCGAACGACGACAACAACACCAAGTACTTCTTCAACGGCGCGATGAAGACGCTCCAGCCGTACATCGACAAGAAGCAGCTCGTCGTCAAGTCCGGGCAGACCAAGCTCAACCAGGTCACCACGCTGCGCTGGGACGGTGCCACCGCCCAGAAGCGCATGGACGACATCCTGACCTCGACGTACAAGGGCAGCACCCGCGTGGACGCGGTGCTCTCCCCGTACGACGGCATCTCCATCGGCATCCTCTCCGCCCTGAAGTCGGACGGCTACGGCTCCAAGTCGAAGCCGCTGCCGGCCGTCTCGGGCCAGGACGCCGAGGTCGCCTCGGTGAAGTCGATCATCGCGGACCAGCAGTACTCGACCGTCTACAAGGACACCCGCGAGCTCGCCAAGGTCGCGGTGACCATGGTCGACGACGTGCTGCACGACAAGAAGCCCGCGGTCAACGACACCAAGACGTACGACAACGGCGCCAAGGTCGTCCCCTCGTACCTCCTCAAGCCCGTCCTGGTCACCAAGGACAACTACGAGAAGGAACTCGTCGACGGCGGTTACTACAAGAAGTCCGACCTGGGCCTGTAAGTAACCCTGACCGACCACTAGTTGAAGGGCACGACCATGGCGGGACCCGTCCTGGAAATGCGCTCGATCGTCAAGACCTTTCCCGGTGTCAAAGCGCTCTCGGACGTCACGCTGACAGTACGTCAGGGCGAGGTCCACGCCATCTGCGGTGAGAACGGCGCCGGAAAGTCCACCTTGATGAAGGTGCTCTCCGGCGTCCATCCGCACGGCACGTACGAGGGAGAGATCCTCTTCGAGGGCAACCCCTGCGAGTTCAAGGACATCAACGCGTCCGAGAAGCGCGGGATCGTGATCATCCACCAGGAGCTGGCCCTCGTGCCGTTCCTGTCGATCGCCGAGAACATGTTCCTCGGCAACGAGCACGCCACGCGCGGGATGATCGACTGGCGCGAGACCCTGCGGCACGCCACCCGGCAGCTTCGCCGGGTGGGCCTGTCGGAGAACCCCAACACCCGGATCGCCGACATCGGTGTCGGCAAGCAGCAGCTCGTGGAGATCGCCAAGGCGCTCGCCAAGGACGTGAAACTGCTGATCCTGGACGAGCCGACCGCGTCGCTGAACGACGAGGACTCCGGCAAACTCCTGGACCTGATCCTGGAGTTGAAGGAACAGGGCATCACCTCGATCATCATCTCCCACAAGCTCAACGAGATCCGCCGCGTCGCCGACTCGGTGACGATCCTGCGCGACGGCCGCACCATCGAGACCCTCGACGTGCACGCCGAGGAGACCAGCGAGGACCGGATCATCTCCGGCATGGTCGGCCGCGACCTGGAGCACCGCTTCCCGGAGCGCACCCCGCACAAGCCCGAGAAGGGCGCGGCGCCGGCCCTGGAGATCCGCAACTGGACCGTGCACCACCCCATCGACCGCGAGCGCAAGGTCGTCGACGACGTCTCGCTGCACGTACGGCGCGGCGAGATCGTCGGCATCGCGGGCCTGATGGGCGCGGGCCGCACCGAACTCGCGATGAGCGTCTTCGGGCGGACCTACGGCCGGTACGCGGGCGGCAGCGTCCTCAAGGACGGCAAGGAGATCCGTACGAAGTCGGTCCCCGAGGCCATCGGGCACGGCATCGCCTACGCCACCGAGGACCGCAAGCACTACGGGCTCAACCTCATCGACACCATCAACCGCAACATCTCGATGGCGGCGCTCGGCAAGGTCTCCAAGCGAGGTGTGGTCGACGAGCACGGCGAGCGTCAGGTCGCCGAGGAGTACCGCACGTCGATGAACATCAAGGCCCCGACGGTCTTCGAACCGGCGGGCAAGCTGTCGGGCGGCAACCAGCAGAAGGTCGTCCTCAGCAAGTGGATCTTCGCGGGCCCCGAGGTGCTCATCCTCGACGAGCCGACCCGCGGGATCGACGTCGGTGCCAAGTACGAGATCTACACGGTCATCGACAAGCTGGCCGCCGAGGGGAAGGCGGTCGTCTTCATCTCGTCCGAGCTGCCCGAGCTGCTCGGCATGTGCGACCGCATCTACACGATGAGCGCGGGACGGCTGACCGGTGAGGTCACCCGCGCGGAGGCGACGCAGGAGTCCCTGATGCGCCTGATGACCAAGGACAAGAACGGGACAGAAGAGGTAACACGATGAGCACGGACGTGATGGACAAGTCCCCGGCGCCCGCGCCGCCGGGCAAGGGCGGGGCCACCGCCGAAGGCGGACTGCTGCGTCTCGTGCTCGACGGGATGCGCCGCAACATGCGCCAGTACGGCATGCTGCTCGCCCTCGGCCTGCTCGTGGTCGTCTTCGCCATCTGGACCGACGGCGACCTGATCCTGCCGCGCAACGTCTCCAACCTGGTGCTGCAGAACAGCTACATCCTGATCCTCGCGATCGGCATGATGCTGGTGATCATCGCCGGGCACATCGACCTGTCGGTCGGATCGCTGACCGCGTTCGTCGGGTCGACGGCCGCCGTCCTCATGGTCAGTCATGACGTGGCCTGGCCGATCGCTTCGATCATCTGCCTCGTGATGGGCGCCGCCGCCGGAGCCATCCAGGGCTGGCTGATCGCGTACGGAGGAATACCCTCCTTCATCGTGACCCTCGCGGGCATGCTGGTGTGGCGCGGTCTCACCGAGATCCTGCTCAAGGGCCAGACGCTCGGCCCGTTCCCCGAGGGCCTCGGCAAGCTCGGCAACGGCTTCCTGCCGGAGGTCGGCCCGAACACCAACTACCACAACCTGACCCTGCTGCTCGGCATCGTGCTCGCCGCCGCCGTCGTCATCCAGGAACTGCGCGACCGGCGCCGCCAGCAGGAGTTCGCGCTCGAACTGCCGCCGTTCAACCTGTTCGTCCTGAAGCTGATCGCGATCATCGCCGCCATCGCCGTGGTGACGATGCTCCTCGCCAGCTACAAGGGCGCCCCGATCGTCCTGCTCATCCTCGGTGTCCTGGTCGTCGGCTACGGCTACCTGATGCGCAACTCGATCTTCGGCCGCCACATCTACGCCATCGGCGGCAACCTGCCGGCGGCGAAGCTGTCCGGTGTGAAGGACAAGAAGGTCTCCTTCTACGTCTTCCTGAACATGGGCGTGCTCGCGGCCCTGGCGGGTCTGGTCGTGGCCGCCCGCCTGAACGCGGCCTCGCCGAAGGCCGGCCTCAACTTCGAACTCGAGGCCATCGCCGCGTCGTTCATCGGCGGCGCGTCCATGAGCGGCGGTGTCGGCACCGTCCTCGGCGCGATCATCGGCGGTCTCGTCCTCGGCGTGCTGAACAACGGCATGAACCTGCTCGGCGTCGGCTCCGACTGGCAGTCGGTGATCAAGGGTCTCGCCCTGCTCGCCGCGGTCGGCTTCGACGTCTGGAACAAGCGCCGCGTCGGTTCGTAGACCGCTCGCCCGCGACAGCTCTTTCGTTCCACCAGAGTCGCAACTCGCAAGTCGCACGTCATCAGGCACAACTCCCAAGCTAGGAGCGTCAGATGGACACGACCAGACGTACGGTGCTCGCGGCGGCCGCTGCCGCGGGCATCGCCGCCACCACCACGGTCGGGGGCACGGCACACGCCGCCGCGTCAGGAAGGAAGCCGGTGAAGGAGCCCTTCGGCAAGCTCGCCGACGGCACGAAGATCTACCGCTGGTCCCTGGAGAACGGCGGCACCCGCCTGAAGGTCCTCTCCTACGGCGGCATCGTGCAGTCCCTGGAGATACCCGACCGGCACGGCCGGTACAAGAACGTGTCCCTCGGCTACGACAACATCGAGGACTACGTCGCGGGCACCACGTTCTTCGGTGCCACCATCGGCCGCTACGGCAACCGCATCGCGAACGGCCGCTTCACGCTCGACGGAAAGACGTACCAGCTCTCCGTGAACGACGGGGTCAACTCCCTGCACGGCGGCGCCAAGGGCTTCAACACGCGGGTGTGGGACGTGGAGGGCTTCACCTCCGGTTCCGACGTCGGCCTGAAGATGCACTACACGTCGGTCGACGGCGAGATGGGCTACCCCGGCACGCTGCGCACCACGGTCACGTACACGCTGACCAGGCACGGCGACTGGCGGATCGACTACGAGGCCACGACGGACAAGGCGACCGTCGTGAACCTCACCAACCACACCTACTACAACCTGGCGGGTGAGGGCAGCGGCGGCATCTACGACCACGAGCTGACCCTCGACGCCTCGCGCTACACGCCCACCGACTCGGGGCTCATCCCGACCGGTGAGCTGGCGAAGGTCGCGGGCACCCCGTTCGACTTCCGCAAGGCGAAGCCGATCGGCCGCGACATCCGCATCGCGCACCCGCAGCTGGTCACGGCCAAGGGCTTCGACCACAACTGGGTGCTCGACAAGGGGATCACGGCGAAGCCCGTGCACTTCGCGACGCTGCGCGACCCGTCCTCGGGCCGCACCCTGAAGATCGCCACCGATCAGCCGGCCGTGCAGTTCTACTCGGGCAACTTCCTCGACGGCACGCTGACCGGGCCGTCCGGGCACACCTACCGGCAGGGCGACGGCCTCTGCCTGGAGACGCAGCACTTCCCGGACTCGCCGAACCACCCGTCGTTCCCGTCGACGGTGCTCCGCCCCGGTCAGACCTACCGGACGACGACGGTGCACTCCTTCAGCGCCTGACGGCTGCAACAAACCCCCGGCCCCGCCCTGTGACGACCACGGGCGGGGCCGGTGTCTTGTGCGCTCCGCGTTCCCATCTGGCCCTCCTGAGGCTTCAGCTGACGCTCAGCAGCCGTACGTCCACGACTCTCGCCGGCGCGACGACGGCGAGCCTCGCGGGCCCGGGCGTGGTGACGCCGACGCTGCTCGGGAGCGCGGCGGGCGGGGTGGAGGTGCGGGCCTCGACGCCGTTGTGCGTGGAGTAGACGACGTAGCCGCCGGCGGGCCTGACCATCGACGGATCGTGCACCGAGATGTCGCCGGCGAGGGCGCCGGAGCCGGGGTAGGCGGCGTTCGCGCTGCCGGGGATCAGGGCGAAGGCGGCTGCCGCGGCGGCGGCGGGGAGCAGATACCGCTTGCGCAGGGCGTGCCGGGCGCGCGCGGTGTTTTCCGCCCCGCGCGTTGAACGCGGCCCCACTCGCCCGCGTACTCCTGGGCACCCCACATCACCTGTCCGGTACGACACATAGGGAGGGAGGCGGCAGCGGCAGGCCGGGGCCCGCAGCGGCCCCGGCCGCACGACGCGTCCTACGGGTTGCGCCAGGCGGCCGGGTCGGCGGCCAACTCCCGTACCGCCACCGGGAGTTCATCGTGGGCGATGTCGGCGAGGGTGACGCCCTCCAGGATCTTGCGGACGTTGGCCCGCAGCGCCACCCACAGCGGGAGCAGCGGCTGGGCCGGGCCCGTGTAGGCGAGCGCGCTGGGCCGCTCGCCGCGCACCGAGACGATGGGCCCCTCGACGGCCCGTACGACATCGGCGACGGTGATGTCGGTTGCGTCCCTGGCCAGCAGGTAGCCGCCGTTGCCGCCGCGCCTGCTGACGACGATGCCGCCGCGCCGCAGGTCGCCGAGGATGCCCTCAAGGAACTTGTGCGGGATCTCCTGCGCGGCGGAGATCGCCTCCGTCTTGACCGGTTCGCCGCTCGCGCGCACGGCGAGCTCCAGGGCGGCGCGGACCGCGTAGTCGGCTCGGGCTGAAATCCTCATGGGGCCATTGTCGGGGACGGCTCCGGCTCCTCGACCGGGACGTCGGAGGCAGTCGTACGGGTACGAGCACGGGTGCGCAAGGTCACGACGACGCCGACGGCGGCGACCGCCAGGCAGACCAGGACCAGCGGCGTCCCGGACATGCCCCACATGGCGAGCCCGGAGCCGGTGAGCAGCACGACGAGGGCCCAGCGCAGCGCGGGCCCGGAGACCCGGGTGGAGAGCAGGGCGCCGGCGAGGACACCGGGAACGGCGCCGACGAGCAGCGTCCCGGTGAGCCCGAGGGACACGTCCCCGACGAGGAAGTGGCCGAGGGCTGCGGCGCCGACCAGCGGGACGGCCTGGACGAGGTCGGTGCCGACCAGGTGGTTGGCCTTGAGCCGGGGGTGGGCGAGCATCAGCATGACGATGATCAGGGACCCGGAGCCGACCGAGGTCATCCCGACGACGAGCCCGCCGACGAGTCCGATCAGCAGCGTGGCCACCGGCCTGACCCGCACGTCGGCGTCCTCGGCGGCATCCGTGCCGAGCCCCCGGCGCCGGTCGAGCCACATCCGGGCGAGCATCCCGGTCACGGCGAGCAGCAGGGCGCCGCCGATGACGTACTTCACCCGCGTCTGGAGTTCCTCCCCGTCCCCGAAGGCCTGGAGCAGCAGGGCCCCGCCGAAGGCCGCGGGCATGGCGGTGGGCAGCAGCCACCGCACGATGTCCCACCGGATGGTCCCGGCCTTCTGGTGCACGGCGGCGCCGAACGGCTTCATGAACAGCGAGGTGGCCAGGTCACTGCCGATGGCGGCGGTCGGGTTGACCCCGAAGAACATGACCATGATCGGGGTCATCAGGGCGCCACCGCCCATACCGGTGAGACCCACCGCGAGCCCGACGAGGGCCCCGGCGACGACGATCGTCCAGGAGAAGTCCATGGCGACCACTGTGCCTACATTCCCTATGGGAAAGGTATGGAAGCAGGCCATCATCTCGCGTGCTGGACACAGGAGACGCGCAGAGACGCACGGAGAGGGACAGGGACGGGCCGCGGCGTGCAAGCCGCGGCCCGTCCCCGTACCGGTCGGGGTCAGCCGGTGAAGCCGCTCACACCCTGCGGCGTGCCGAGGCCGGTCGGGCCGTCGTAGCCGGAGCCCGCGGTGCACAGGTAGCTGCCGGAGCAGCTCCCGTTGGACCCGGAGGTGACGTCGTTGAGGGCCGAACCGGCCGCGCTGTACGGGAACTTCGCCGGGTAGGAGCCGGACGACGGGGTGCCGCCCAGGGCGTAGACGCTCGCGATGATCGGCGAGGAGGCGCTGGTGCCGCCGAAGGTGTACCAGCCCGCGGTGATGCCGTACGAGTCGTAGACCGAGACGCCCGTGGCCGGGTCGGCGACCGCGGAGACGTCGGAGACGGTCCGCTTCGCGCAGCCGGTGTCCTTCTGCCAGGACGGCTTGGCGTCGTACGCGGAGCAGCCCGATCCGGTGCCCTCGGTGCTGCTGGTGGACCACACGGACTCGGTCCAGCCGCGGGTGTTCGACGCCTTGGACAGTGCGGTGCCGCCGACGGAGGTGACGTACTGGGAGGCCGCCGGGTACTCGGCGCCGTAGCCGCTGTCACCGGCGCTGACGGTGATGGCGACGCCCGGGTGGTTGAAGTACGTCGAGTCGTACGTCGCGTCCGAGGAGGACTCGCCGCCGCCGTAGCTGTTGGACACGTACTTGGCGCCCAGCTTGACGGCCGTGTTCACGGCGGTGCCGAGGTTGCCCATCGTCGCGGACTTGGCCTCGACGAGCAGGATGTGGCAGTTCGGGCAGGTCGCGCTCACCATGTCGAGGTCGAGCGAGATCTCCTCGGCCCAGCCGGTGTCGGCGCGCGGCAGGGTGCTGGTGCCGGTCTGGCCGACCTTCTTGAAGCAGCCGTTGGCCGTGGTGCAGGCCGGAAGGCCGTAGTTCGAGCGGTACTTGGCGAGGTCGGCCTCGGCGTTCGGGTCGTCGTAGGCGTCGACGATGGCGACCGTGGCGCCGGAGCCGTTGGACGCCGCGGCGGAGGTCAGGCCGTAGGCGGCCTGGATGTCACTGGGCCCGTAGCCGGACGGGGTCGAGGCGTCGGCGGCGTTCGGAGCCTTGTGGCCGGCCTTGGCGCGCTGCATGCCGAAGGCGGTGACGCCGCCGGTCACGCGCTTCGCGTGGCAGGCCATCTCGCCTGCCTTGCCGGGGGTGGCGCAGGCGTTCGTCCATGTGACGTGGGGAGTTGCCGCCGTCGCCACGGGGGCGGTGGCCGCGCCCGCCTGGCCCGCGAGGCCGAATCCGGCGAGGACGAGACCGGTGGCGCCGGCGAGGGCGGCGGATATGCGACGCCGTCTGTGGGGGTGTGGGTCACGCAAGGTGGTGCCTCCTGAGAAGGGTGGACAGGGGCAGTGCGAGTGACGTGCGACCGCCGGTGCGGTGTCCCCGGCGGTCGCGAGTGATCTTCACCTTGTCGCGCTCACTTCAACAAGAGGCGGACGGGAGTCCAGGCCTCCGCTTTACCGATCCCGTCCCCCTGGACTACCAGTAGTTGGACGGTAGTTGACTGTTGTCACAGCTCTTTCATGGACTACGCCGTCCCGCGGGGCTCCGCTCACGCCAGCCGGATCACGTTCCACGACAGCGGCTCGAGGGTCGCCTTGAGCGTGCCGTCCTCGATCGTCGTGCCCGGGGCCGCCGCGTGCGGGGCCACGCGCTCGGGGTCGGCGGACGTGTTGCGGGCGTCCGGGTCGGCGTCGGCGAGGACCGAGTGCTCGGCGACCGTCGTCAGGTCCAGGGCGCTCAGGGTGACTTCGAGCGGCAGCGCCTCCGTCTGGCTGCGGTTGACCGCGAAGACGGTGACCGTGCCGTCCTCGGCGCGGACGGCCGTGGCGTGCAGGAGGTCCGCGGTGCCGTGGCGCTTGGTGTCGTAGGTCGGGCCCGAGACGCGGACGTCGAGGACCTCGCCCCGGCCGTACTTGGCCGCGGCCGCGAACGGGAAGAACGTGGTCTGGCGCCAGGCGGCACCGCCGGGCTCGGTCATGATCGGGGCGATGACGTTGACGAGCTGGGCGAGGCAGGCGACCGTGACGCGGTCCGCATGGCGCAGCAGCGCGATCAGGAGCGAGCCGAAGACGACCGCGTCGGTGACGGAGTAGACGTCCTCCAGGAGGCGGGGCGCCTCCGGCCAGTCCAGGGCCGAGACCTCGGCGTCCGTGCGGGACATGTACCAGACGTTCCACTCGTCGAAGGAGAGGTTGATCTTCTTCTTCGACTTGAGGCGGGCGCCCACGTGGTCGCAGGTCGCGACGACGTTCTCGATGAACGACTCCATGTCCACCGCCGAGGCGAGGAACGAGTCGCGGTCGCCGTCGTGCTCCTCGTAGTAGGCGTGCAGGGAGATGTAGTCGACGAGGTCGTAGGTCTCCTGGAGGACCGTCGCCTCCCACTCGGCGAACGTGTCCATGCCCTGGCCCGACGACCCGCACGCGACGAGTTCGACGTCCTTGTCTATCTGGCGCATCGCGCGGGCCGTCTCGGCCGCCAGCCGCCCGTACTCCTCGGCCGTCTTGTGGCCGGTCTGCCAGGGGCCGTCCATCTCGTTGCCCAGGCACCACAGCTTGATGCCGAAGGGGTCCTTGTCGCCGTGCGCGATGCGCAGGTCCGAGAGGGCCGTGCCCTGCGGGTGGTTCGCGTACTCCTGGAGTTCGATGGCCTCGGCGACGCCGCGCGTGCCGAGGTTGACCGCCATCATCGGCTCGGCCTGCGGGCCGACCTTCTTGAGGAACGCGATGTACTCGGACAGGCCGAAGCGGTTCGACTCGGTGGTGCGCCAGGCGAGGTCGAGGCGCTTGGGGCGCTCCTCGACGGGGCCGACCGAGTCCTCCCACTTGTAGCCGGAGACGAAGTTGCCGCCGGGGTAGCGGATGGCCGTGACGCCCAGTTCCCGGACCAGTTCGAGGACGTCCGTGCGCAGCCCCGCCTCGTCGGCCGTCGGGTGGCCCGGCTCGAAGATTCCGGTGTAGACGCAGCGGCCGAGGTGTTCCACGAACGAGCCGAACAGGCGCGGGTCGACCGTGCCGACGGTGAAGGCGGGGTCGAGGGCGAAGCGGGCGGTACGAGTCATGAAGGACTGCCTCTGTGGTGGTGTGTCGGTAACTTCGTTCGGTATTACGGACGTTGGTCGGACCTGCGGACAAACCGTAAGGCGGGTGCGAACCATCGTCAATGCCTCGCACCCGCCCCCGCAGCCGGCGGACCATGTCGTCAGGACACGGTCGGCCAGCCGTCCTTGCCCCAACTCAGCTCATTGAGCCCGAGCTTGGGTGTGCCGTTGTCCTCGGCGTCGTAGTAGTGGTACGCGAGGACGTCGCGCCCCTTGTCCTTGAACACGGACTCCCCGCCCGTGCCGACGAACCGGCCGTGCCCGGCGAGCAGCAGCGAACCGCCGCCCTCCAGAAGGGGCTTGTCGTCCTTGTCGACGTACGGGCCCGTCACGGACGCCGAGCGGCCGATGCGGATCTTGTACGTGGAGTTCACGCCGGAGCAGCAGGCGTCGTACGAGGCGAGGAGGTAGTAGTAGCGGCCGTGCTTGACGACCGCCGGACCCTCGACGGCGTACGGGGCGTCGGGGCGGGTGGCGAGGTGGTGGACGGTCGCGCCCTCGATCGCCTTGCCCGTCTGCGGGTCGAGCTCGACCATGCGGATGCCGGTCCAGTACGAGCCGAAGGACATCCAGAGCCTGCCGCCGGCGCGGACGATGCCGGGGTCGATGGCGTTCCAGGCGTCCGTCTTCTCGGAGGAGAAGACCTTGCCGTGGTCCGTCCACGTGCCGGGCAGGCCCGAGTCAGAGGTCGCGACGCCGATCGCCGAGTGGTTCGTGCCCCAGGACGAAACGGCGTAGTAGAGCCAGTACTTACCGTCGCGGTACGAGATGTCCGGGGCCCACGGGTCGCCGGTGGAGTTGTACTCGTACCACCAACTCGGGGGCGTGGCGAAGGCGTTGCCCTCGTCGGACCAGTCGACGCGGTCCGACGAGAGGCGGGCGCCGATGATCCCGCCGGTGGAGTAGGCGACGTATCCCTTGCCGTCCTTGAGCTTGATGACGGTCGGGTCGTGGATGATCTGCTGGCCGGTGACGGCCTGCGGGTCGGGGTAACTCCCGGCCGCCTGAGCCGTGTTGGGCAGGAGGGCGAGCGCGGTCGCCCCGGCCGCGGCGACGGCGAATCTCCGGATGCTCACTGTCCCGCCAATCCCGTGTGGGCGACGCCCGCCACGATCTGCCGCTGGAAGAAGATGAAGACGATGATGAGCGGCAGGCCGGCCATCAGGCCGCCGGCCATGAGCTGGGCCCACTGGATGCCGTAGGAGTTCATGACGGTCGCGATGCCGTTCGGCATCGTCATCAGGTCGGGGTTGTTGGTGACCATGTACGGCCACAGGAAGTTGTTCCACGACGCGATGAAGGTGAAGATGCCGACCGCCGCGAGGGAGGGGCGGGCGAGCGGGACCACGATGGTGAAGAAGACCCGCCAGCGGCCCGCGCCGTCGATGAACGCGGCCTCCTCCAGCTCGCGCGGGATGCCCTGGAAGAACTTGTAGAGGATGTAGACCATGGCGGCGGGCGCGCACTGCGGCAGGATCATGCCCCAGTACGTGTCGACCATCCCCATCTGCTGGACCGTGGTGAACAGCGGGACGCCGAGCACCGCCGGGGAGACCATGAGGCCGGCCATGACGACGCCCATCAGGACGTTCTTGCCCTTGAACTCCGTGCGGGCGAAGCCGTATCCGGCGAGCGCGGCGACGGTCAGGACGATCGCGGTGACGCAGACGGAGACGACCAGCGAGTTCACGAACCAGTTGGAGACGTTGCCGGTCTCCCACAGCGCCTTCCACGCCTGGACCGTCCACACCTTCGGCAGCCAGTGCGGCGGGATCTCGGCCGCTTCCGCCTCGGACTTGAGCGAGGTGAACAGGGCCGCGGCGATCGGCGCGAGGAAGACGGCGGAGACGGCGACGCCGAGCAGGGTGAGGACGATCTGGCTGGGCGTCCAGGGCTTGCGGGCCTTGGTGCGTATGACGGCGGGGCTGGTCATCGGGTGCCCTCCTCACGGTTGCGCAGCAGCACCATCCGCCCGAGGGCGACGGCCGCGATGATCACGAAGAAGATGATGGACATCGCGGAGGCGTAGCCCACGCGGTAGCTGGTGAAGCCCTGTTCGAGGGTGTACTGCACGAACGAGCGGGTGGAGAGCTCGGGGCCCGGGCTGAAGTCCATCATCACGACCGCCTGGTCGAAGAGCTGGAGCGAGGCGAGGATCTGGAGCGCGATGACGAGGCCCGTGATGTTGCGGAGCATCGGCAGGGTGATGTGGACCATGCGGTGCCAGGCGTTGGCGCCGTCCAGCTTCGCGGCCTCGTAGAGGTGCCCCGGGATGCCCTGGAGCGCGGCGAGGTAGAGCAGGAAGGAGAAGCCGACCGTCCACCACAGGGTCGTGATGACGATGGCGAACATCGCGTACGACTTGTCGGTCAGCCAGGGCGTCTCGATGCCGAGCGTGTGGTTGAACAGGCCGATGCCCTGCGTGAACAGCCACTGCCACATGTTGGCCGCGACCGTCGACGGCAGCAGGAACGGGGCGAAGAAGCACAGCCGCCACAGCCACTTCGCACGCTCGATGTGGTGCGCGAGCATCGCGAGCAGGAACGCGAGGAGCGTGATGCACGGGACGACGAGGAGCGTGAAGTAGGCGCTGTGCCCGAGCGCGTCCCACATCGCCTGGTCGTGCAGCGCCTCGCGGTAGTTGTCGAGGCCGACGAAGCTCGCGCCCTCGCCGGAGATGTTGGCGTCCGTGAAGCTGAGGTAGACGCCGCGCAGCAGCGGCCAGATCACGAACAGCGCGAACAGGGCCAGGAAGGGGGCGACGAACCAGCCCCCGTGCTGGAATCCCTGCCTGCGGCGGACGGTGGCGCTCACGGCCGCGCTCCTGGCGCGCGACGGGGCGATGACGGGCCCAGCACTGGTCGTCGTCATGCGACCGCACCTCCCTGCGCGGCGGTCTTGCCGTCCATCGGATTCTTCGAGGCGAGGAGCTTGCCCAGCTCCTTCTTCATGCGCGCGCCGACGGCGGCCGGCTTGGCCGAGCCCATCGTCGAGGAGACGACCATCGGGCCGAGGTCCTGGGCGAGGACGCCGGTGGAGCCCGCGAACCACACCTTCGGCTCGGTGGCCTGGTGGTCCATGGCGCTCACGTACTCGTTCTGCGGGGTGAGCTTCTTGTACGCGGGCGTCGACAGGTTCGGCGTGTACGCGGGGATGTGACCGCCGGCCGCCCACTGGAGGGCGTGCTTGACGACGTACGCGGCGAGTTCGTGCGCGCCCTCGTTGGTGGCGCCGCCTCGGTTTCCCTGGTGCGGCAGGACGAAGGAGTGCGACTCGGCGTGCGTGGCCTTCTTGCCGAAGACGGGCGGCAGCGGGATGGCGCCGTAGTCCAGCTCGGCGCCGGAGAAGACGGGCACCGACCAGTTGCCCTCCCAGGTGAAGGGGGCGCCGTTGATGAACTGTTCGCCGGTGGGCGCGCCCGGGATGACATAGCCGTCCGTGACGTGCCGGCGCAGGAACTCCAGGACCTGGGTGGCCTTGTCGGCGTCGAAGAGGACCTCGGTGCGCTCGTCGTTGAACCACTCGCCGCCGAGCTGGGTGTAGAAGGCGACGAAGAACCACCACTGGAAGTTCTGGTCGTTGGTCCACAGGCCGATGGTCTGCAAGCCCTTCTTCTGGACCTTCTTGGCCTTCTTCAGCACGTCGAACCAGTCACCGGTGGAGGTGACCTCGATCATCCGTCCGTCGGCGTCGAGCAGGCCGGCCTTCTTCAGGACGTCCTTGCGGTAGTAGCAGAGCTGTACGTGGATATCGAGCGGCAGCGCGTAGAGCTTGCCGTCGATCACACCGCGGTTCCACAGCTCGGGGTTGTAGTCCTCCTTGCGCACGCCGTACTTGGCGAGGAGGTTCATGTCCCAGGGGTCGAGGAGTCGGCCCGGCGAGAAGCCCGCGACCCTGCCCAGGTGCATCACGCCGAGCTCGGGCGCGCGGTTGCCCGCGGCCGCCATGGCGAGTTTCGTGTAGAAGGGGTTGCCCCACTGAAGGGTCGAGTCCTTCACGTCGATGTCCGGATGCTCCTTACGGAAGGAGTCCAGCATCGCGATCATGTTCGCGCCGTCGCCGCCGCTGAAGAGGTTCCAGTAGCGCACTCGGGTGTCCGCGTCGGAGGCGAGCGCGTCGGCTCCGGAGCCGAGCGCCGCGAAGCCGAAGCTCCCGGCGACGGTCAACCCGCCTATCCCGCCAAGGATTTGCCTGCGACTCAGGCCAGGTCGTCCCATGCCCTGCCCTTACTGTTTCGAGGTGAGTGTTCGAGATTTCGGCTGCTGCTCGTAACTTCGAACGGGACCGTAAGGTCGAAGCGCTTCGAGCGTCAATGGGTCGTACGAAAGTTTTCGACGCCCCATTTGAGAAAAGCCGCAGACGCGACTGCTCATCAACCGAGCAGTCGCGTCTGCGGCTTTCGACGTGGCTGGGCGCGCCCCGCGGCGGAGCCGCCAATCGATACAGCCCCGCGCCCCTGGCGGGGTCTATCCGAAGGCAGGTTGAGGAAGGCCCTGGCCGACGCCCGGCAGCACCAGGAGTGAACCTGCCAGCGGGTATGGGGAGTTGAGGCCCACTCGGGCCGTCGAGATGTACAGGTCCGTCAAGCTGTCGCCGCCGAATGCGCAGGCCGTGGGGCGGCGGACCGGGAGGGGGACGGTGCGGTCGAGGGCGCCGGACGGGGTGTAGCGGCGCAGGGCTCCGCCGTCCCACAGGGCCACCCAGACGCAGCCTTCGGCGTCGACCGTGAGGCCGTCGGGGTAGCCCGCGCCCTCCTCGACCGTCGCCAACTCGCGCCGCCCGGTGACCTGTTCACCGTCCACGTCGAAGACGTCGATGCGACGGGTCGTGGTGTCCACGTAGTACATGAGCTTGCCGTCGGGGCTCCAGCCGGTGCCGTTGGAGACCGTGACGTCGTCGAGAATTTCGGTGGCCGTGCCGTCGGGCGCGAGGCGGATCAGGTTGCCGCCGCCGGGAGTTTCGTCGTACGCCATCGAGCCCGCCCAGAGCGAGCCGTCGGGGGCGACCGCCGCGTCGTTGCCACGGCGGCCGGGGACGGGGTCGCGGTGCAGCCAGGTGAAGGCACCCTCGGTCGAGTAACTGCCCACGCCGTCACGGAGGTTGACCACCAGGCCGCCGTCGGTGCGCGGCTTGGCGGCGCCCACGTGCTGCTCGGTGACCATGACCGTGCGGCGGCCGCTGCCGGGCTCGTACGTGTGGACGCGCGAGCCGAGGATGTCCACCCAGATCAGCCGGCCCGTCGCCGCGTCCCAGGTCGGCCCCTCGCCGAGTTCGGCGGATGCGCGCACCGCGACCTCGATCACTGGGTCACCCCGCGGTGGCCGAGCCGCTCGGACAGGTCGGCGGCACCCTTGGTGGCGAGCTGGGCGAGCTCGTCCTCGCGGGCGTCGCTCCAGCGGATCATCGGTACGGAGATGGAGAGCGCGGCGACGACCCGGTTGGTGCGGTCGCGCACGGGGGCGGCGACGCAGGACACGTCCGTGTTCGACTCGCGGCTCTCCACGGCCCAGCCGCGCTCGCGGATCCCGAGAAGGTGCTCGCGCAGGACGGCCGGGTCGGTGATGCTGTTCTCGGTCATGGCGGGCAGGTCCGCGTCGTCCGGGATGCGCGCGGCCAGCTCGGGTTCGGGCAGGGACGCCAGCAGCATCTTGCCGACGGAGGTGCAGTGCGCGGGAAGGCGGCGTCCGGCGGCGGAGACCATGCGCACGGCGTGCGTGGAGTCGACCTTGGCGATGTAGATGACATCGGTGCCTTCGAGGATCGCCACGTGGACCGTCTCGTCGCAGGTCTCGGCGACGGTGCGGGCGACCTGCTGGCCCTCGGCGGCGAGGTCGAGCTGTTCCGCGTACCGGCTGCCGAGCTGGTAGGGGCGGACCCCGAGCCGGTAGCGGCCGGGCTGGCCGGGGACCTGGGCGATGTAGGAGCGGGCGGCGAGAGTGGTGACGAGTTCGTGCACCGTGGTGCGCGGGAGCTGTAGCTTGCGGACGATGTCGGGGGCGGACAGCGTGCCGTCCCCGTCCAGGAAGAGCTCCAATATGTCCAGAGCCCGGGTCACGGCGGGTACGAGGCGTCCCACGACTCCCCTCCCATGTTCGACATTTCAACTGACGGTCGGTATCGCGAACATAGGCTATGCATAGCAGCCCGGACCGGGCAATGGGTCAGCCCCGACGGGCGTTACGGGAGTTACGGACGGGCGTTACGGGAATCACATGGGGCCGAGCTCGCCGCGCAGCCGGCGGGCCCGCAGCACCAGTTCCAGCTCGAAGCGGCGGTCCGGGTCGTCCACCTCGTCGCCCCACAGTTCCCGGATCTGGCGCAGGCGGTAGCGGACGGTCTGCGGGTGGACGCCGAGCCGGGCGGCGACCTCGGGGGCGCCGCCGCGCGTCTCCAGCCAGGCGAGCAGCGTCTCGGCGAGGCGGCGCGCGTGGGTGGGGCCGCAGTGGGTGAGGGGTTCGAGGGCGCGCCGGGTGAGGTCGTCGACGAGTTCCTCGGGCTGGAGCAGGACGAGGGCCTGGGTGTGCTCGGTGCAGCGCAGGACCTCGTCGGCGGGGAGCAGGCCGCGCTCCATGAGGGCGACGGCGGCCTCGGCCCAGCGCAGCGACTTCGCTGCGTCGGGCGGGGCGACGGGCGGGCCGATCGCGCCGGACCAGCCGGACAGGGCACGCCGTAACAGCTCGGGGCGGCCGCCCGCGTCGGGGTCGGGGACGACGAGCCGGGGCCGTTCCGCCTCCATGTCGAGCAGGACGTCGGGGCCGACGGCCGGGGCGACGGCGTCGCGGGCGGGCCGCAGGAGCACGCCGACGGCGACCCGGTCGGGGACGGGCCAGCCGATGCGGGCGGCGCGTTCGGTGAGCGCCTTGACCGGGTCGGGCGGCGCTGCGGCCCTGCCTTCGAGCAGGAGGTCCATCAACTTCCGCTGCTGGCGCAGCCGTTCGCCTTCCTGGCGGGCTGCGGCCTCGGCGTAGCCGCGGACGGACTGGTCGACGAGGCCGTCGAGGTACTCGTAACCGGACTCGGCGAGTTCGTACATCGCCGGGGGCGGGATGCGCAGCCGCTGTCCGATGTCGGCGAGTCGGCGCCAGGCCAGTTTCACGCCGAGCCGGTACATCGCCTGGAGCGCGTCGAGGCTGCGGCCGTGCAGGGACTGGCCGCGGCCGAACTCCTGGAAGACGGAAGGCGGTTGGCCCTCCACGTTGGAGGTGGTGGCGACATGGGTCAGCTGGTGCACGAAGCCCTCGATGGCGCGCCGGATGCCGACCAGGGCCATCGGTTCGCCCGACTCGTCGAGCACCAGCGGCAGATGCGGGAACTCGCGCCGGATCTCGTCGAGGATGTCCTGGGCGAGCCGGGGCGCCTCGTCCATGGCGAGTTCGGCGAACTGCTTGACCTGGAGGCGCGGCACGTCGCACCAGGCGGATCGCGCGGTGGCGGGCACGGCCTCAGCGCCCCTGGCCCGGTGTCTCGTAGGTCACCAGTGGCGTGTTGGGCTGGTCCGGTGTCACGTTGATCAGCGCGAGCACGCCGATGGCGGCGGCCACGGCGAGCGCGGCGCCGGCGGCCGCGGTCAGCGCGGCGGCGAGCAGTCGGTTCATCGCAGGGTCAGCCTCTCGTCCGAGATCTGGTCCCCACCCGGTGTGCCCCGTGAATCTGTTCATCCCCGTCAAGTCCCCAGTCTCGACAGTCCATTGACACCTCGTCAAGAGCACGTCTACGGTTCCCGGCCCATGACCGGCAGACCACGGGCGGACCGTGGTGCCCCATCCCCCAGGAGTGCCGGATGAGTCGCAACACGTCCCGTACCGCCTCACCTCTTTCCCTGGTCAGTCTGGGTCTCGGCACGTTCCTGCTCGTCCTCGCGGGCCTGCTCGCCTGGTACGTGGAACCGCGCGCCGAGCGCACCCCGATCGACATCGACACCACGACCGTGTTCACCGGAACCGGGAGTTATTTCGACACCGACAAGATCGAGACGGTCGAAGGAGAACGCCTGACGATCACCCGGCAGGTGCGCGGCGACGTCGCCGCGAGCGACAGGAGCGGCCGGGCCGTGTGGGACGTCGTGACGTCCGTCGACACGGCGAAGTCGCTGCCCGCGGCCGACCCGCACGACGCGCTCCAGTGGACCCAGGAGCGCTGGGTCACCGACCGGAGGACCAACGCGCCGGTGCACTGCTGCGGCGAGGAGCCGACCTTCGAGGGAGAGGCGTACCTGAAGTTCCCCTTCGGCGTCGAGAAGCGCACATACACCTGGTGGGACAACACGCTGGGCGCCACCGTCCCGCTCCGCTTCAGCGGTACGACGAAGATCCAGGGCTACGAGGGCTACCGGTTCACCGGCACCGTCGCGCCCGCCAGGACTGGCTCGCGTCTGGTGCCGGGCACGATCGTCGGGCAGCCGAAGAAAGGCCAGGTGCTCGCCGAGGAGTGGTACGCCAACCACGGCATCGAGCTGGTCGTCGACCGCCGCACCGGACGCGTCCTGTACGCGGCGATCGGCCCGCGCAAGACGCTGCGCGCACCCGGGAAGACCAAGGACGCGGCCGTCCTGCTGGACAGCCGGAAGATCGCGTTCACCCCGAAGACGCAGCGCGAGCAGGTCGCCACCGCCCGGGACGACAACGACCGTCTCACCCTGCTCGGCACGACGCTCCCCATCGGCGCGGGCGCGCTGGGCGTGCTGCTCGTGGCGGCCGGGATCGTCTTCGTCGTACGGGGCAGGGGTGGCAGTGAGCAGCGTGAAGGGCCGGAGCGTCCGGATCCCGATACGTCCCCGACGACCCTGGAAACGTCCACGATGTGACGGTACGTCAGCTCAGCAAAGCCCGAAACTTGTCACGCCGGTGAGTAGCCGCATCGAACAGCGCGGCGAAAACTGTGCCACCCCACCCCGTGCACAGACCCCGCACAAGCCAGGCACAGTACCCCCCGGTAGCCCCACCCCGCAGAACGAACGAAGCTCCACCCCACCCCCACACAGTTCCGCACCCTGAGACGAGTTGGAGCACCGATGCCCCAGCACGTGCCTTCGTCGCTGCGCACCGCGTCCCCACCGGGCGCGCAGCGGCTTCCGGCCGGTCCCCCACCACCGCGCCGGATCGTGTTCCTCGCCCACCGCGACCTCGGTAATCCGGCCGCGGGCGGCTCCGAACTGCTCGTCGACCGGCTGGCCGACGGGCTGACGCGCCAGGGTCACCAGGTGACGCTGCTGTGCGGCGGACCGGCCGCGTACCGCGACTACCGCGTGGTCTCGGCGGGCGGCCAGGCGGCCCACTATCTGCGCGCACGCTCGGCGTTCGCCCGCCAGGTCGGCGACTGCGATCTGCTGGTCGAGGTCTGCAACGGCATGCCGTACCTGGCGCCGCTGTGGCACCGCGGCCCGACGCTCTGCCTGGTCAACCACGTCCACACGGACCTGTGGCGGATGCGGCTGCGCGGGCCGCTTGCGCCGGCGGCCCACATCGGCCGAAGACTTGAGCACTGGGCCCTGTCCGGGGTCGCCCAGCGCCGCAATCTGCTCGTCGCCGTCTCGCCGTCGACGGCGAACGCCCTGCACGGCATCGGTGTGGACCCGGCCCGCATCCGTCTCGTCCCCAACGGGGTCGAGGAGCCTGGCCCGCGCGCCGACCGTTCCCCCGAGCCGATGTTCCTGGCGATGGGCCGGCTCGTCGAGTACAAGCGGATCGATCTGCTCCTGCGCCTGTGGGAGCGGGTGCGCCCGGTGACGGGCGGCCGCCTGGTGATCGTAGGAGACGGCCCTGAAGCCTCTCGTCTCCGTCAACTCGCGGGCGAGGGCGTCGAGTTCACCGGTCATGTCTCCGAGGCCGACAAGCACCGGCTGCTCTGCGAGGCGTGGCTGCTGCTGCACCCTTCGGCCGTCGAGGGGTGGGGTCTGGTGATCACGGAGGCGGCGGCGCGCGGCACGCCCGCGGTCGGCTTCGACGTGCCCGGGGTGCGCGACTCCATCGAGGACGGCGTGACCGGCCTGCTCGCGCACGGCGACTCGTCGTTCGCGGCGGCCTGGTGCACCCTCGCCCTGTCCACGCACCGCCGCGAGCTGATGGGCAAGGCGGCGGAGGAGCGCGCGTCGGCCTACCGATGGGCGCACTCCGTACGGCAGTTCAGAAATGTCGCGGCGGAGGCGGTGAGGGGCTGGGCACCGTGACGGCCACCGGCCTGAGGGATCCCTCGCCGCGCCGCTCCCTCACCCTCTTCCGGGCGTTCCTGCGCGAGCAGCGCGATCCCGAGGCGTGTTACGCGCTGCTCGCCAGGGACGCCGCCGATCAGGTCGAGGCGTACGGGAAGGTGGCCGGGAAGGTCGTCGTCGACGTCGGCGGCGGCAGCGGGCACTTCACGCGCGAGTTCCGGGCGCGCGGCGCGACGGGCATCCTCTTCGAGCCGGACACAAGGGAGTTGGGGTCGCATCCGCCGGCCGCGACGGTCGTGGCGGACGGCTATCTGCTGCCGCTGGCCGACGCGTCGGCGGACGTGACGTTCTCCTCGAACGTCCTGGAGCACGTCGCCGACCGCGACACGTTCCTGAGCGAGCTGGTGCGGGTGACGCGTCCGGGCGGCCTGATCTACGTCTCGTTCACCAACTGGTTCTCCCCCTGGGGCGGTCACGAGTGGGCGCCCTGGCACTACCTGGGCGCCGACCGCGCGCAGGCCCGCTACCGGCGCCGTACGGGCAAGGACCCCAAGCACACGCTGGGCGAGAACCTCTTCGCCCACCACATCGGGCCCACGCTGCGCCATGTCCGCGCCCGCGACGACGTGGCGGTCGTCTCGGCGCGCTCCCGCTACTGGCCGTTCCTCACGGAGGCGGTCGCGCGGGTCCCCGGGGTGCGCGAGTTCGCCACCTGGAACCTTCTCCTCATCCTCAGGCGGTGTCCCCCATGACGACCATGGTCCAGGCTCCACCCGCCGCGGCGACGAACCCCGAGCCCGAGCCGGGCCCGCACGCGCGCCGCTGGCTGTTCTCCTTCTGGGCCGTGCTGTTCGTCGCGTTCTGCGCGGTGCATCCGGGCCGGATGACGTTCGAGACGAAGCTCGGCGTCGCCCTCGACCCGTGGCAGTTCATCGCGGATCTGGGCCAGTTGTGGCACGACAGAGCCGGGTTCGGCGGGATCGCGGACCAGTACATCGGCTACGCGTTCCCGATGCTCCCCTTCTACGGCCTGGCCGATCTGCTCCAGCTCCCGGTGTGGCTGGCGGAACGGCTGTGGCTGTCGATCGTCGTGACGGTGGCGTTCTGGGGTGCGCTGCGGCTGATGGAACGCCTCGGTGTCGGCACACCGCGCAGCCGCCTGCTCGGCGCGGTGGCGTACGCGCTGTGGCCGACGTTCACGATCGTCGTCGGCTCGACGTCGGCGGCGGCGCTGCCGGGCGCGTTCCTGCCCTGGGTGCTGCTCCCGCTCGCCAACCCCCGTACCAGTGGCCGCATTTCGGCTGTCCGCTCGGCGCTGCTCATCCCGTTCATGGGCGGGGTGAACGCGTCGGCGACCCTCGCCTCGCTCGTCCCGGTCGGCCTCTACCTCCTGTCCCGGCCGCCGTCTCCCCGTAAGCGGCAGCAGATCGCCTGGTGGATCCCGGCAGTGATCCTGGCGACGGCGTGGTGGGTGATCCCGCTGCTCCTGCTCGGCATCCACGGCGAGAACTTCCTCCCGTACGTGGAGAGTTCGCAGACCACGACCGAGACGATGGCGGCGACCGAGACCCTGCGCGGCGCCGGCAACTGGGTCGCCTATCTGCATCTCGGCGAGGCCTGGCTGCCCGCGGGCTGGACCGTGGCGACGGCGGCGGTCACGATCGTCTGCTCGGCGCTCGCCGCCGGGCTCGGCCTCGCGGGCCTGGCCCGCCGCGACCTGCCGGAGCGCCGCTGGCTGCTGCTCACCGTGATGACGGCGGCGCTCATCACCCTCGCCGGATACGGGGGCTCGCTCGGCGCCCCCTTCCACGGCGCGGTGCAGACGTGGCTGGACGGGGGCCTCGCCCCGTTCCGCAACATCTACAAGTTCCAGACGGGCATCGCCCTCGCCCTCGTCCTCGGCCTCGCCCATCTCGTCGGCATCGCCACGGAGTCCCGGGGCACGCGCCCGCTGCGCGCCCGGCGGCACGCGCCGCTGATCGCCGCGATCCTGATCGTGCCCGGCCTCGCCTGGCCGTATCTCAACGGTGCGATCCTGCAACCGGGTTCGTTCCAGAAGCTCCCCACGTACTGGGAGACGACGGCCGACTGGCTGCACAAGTACTCCCCCGACTCGCGCGCCCTGGTGGTGCCCGCGACCGCCCACGGCATCTACACCTGGGGCTCCCCCATCGACCAGCCGCTCGACGTCCTCGCGGACTCGCGCTGGGCGCAGCGCGACTTCGTGCCGTTCGGCACGGCGGGCAACCGGCGCGCCCTCGACGCGATCGAGCAGGCCCTGATGTCCGGCGCCCAAGTCCCGGGGCTCCAGGACTACTTGAGCCGGGCCGGCCTCTACTACGTCGTGGTCCGCAACGACCTCGACCCGGACCAGTTCGGCTACGTGCCGACCGCCACGGTCAAGCGCACCCTCAGCGAGTCCGGCTTCCACCGCGTCACCGGCTTCGGCCCGATGGTGACCGGCGGCCGGATCGCCGAGAACACCCCGGCGCAGGTCGAGGGCCTGTACCCGCGCACCCGCTCCGTCGAGATCTACGCGCCCCGCGCCGACACCCACCGCCCCGGGCAGGCCGGACTGCTCCCCGTGCGGAACATGGCGGAGGTCAGCGGCGGCCCCGAGTCGCTCCTCCCGCTCTCGGCCGACCCGTCCTTCCGCGACCGCCCCACAGTGCTGACCGGCGACAACCACCCGGGCATCGGAACTCCCGCCCTGCGCACGGCGGTTGACGGGCTGCGGCGTGCCGACACCCGCTTCGGCCTCGTCAACACCAACACCTCGTACCCGTACACGCCGAAGGAACGCAACAACCCGGAGGCCGCACAGAACCCGGGCGAGGAACCGAAACAGCTGCTTCCCACCAAGGGCTCCGGCCATCAGACGACGGCCCGTATCGAGGGCGCGCGCTCCGTCACGGCGTCGTCGAGCGGCAACTGGCTCCTGTACCTCCCGCAGTTCGACCCGGTGAACGCCTTCGACGGCGATCCCGACACCGCGTGGGCGGAGGGCAGTCCGGGCTCGGCGAAGGGCGAGTGGGTGCGCGTCGACTTCGACGAGGCGACCGACATCCCGGCAACGCTCGCGCTCACCCCGCTCCCGCAGGACGGCGTACGGGCGGCGCCCACCCGGGTCCGTATCGAGACGGACAAGGGGTCGGCCACCGCCACCCTCCAGCCGAACGGCAAGCGGCAGCGCGTCAACTCCCCCGGCGGTACGGCGAAGTGGCTGAAGGTGACCATCCTCGAAACCCAGCGGGTGCGCCCCGGCGTGACCGGCGCCGGCTTCTCCGGCATCGACATCCCGGGCGTCAAGGTGACCCGCGCTCTGGCGCTGCCCGCCGACTCCGCGCGGGCCGACCAGTACACCTTCCACCGCGCCGGGGGCGACGGGGCGCTCACCCTCACCGACACCGAGCCCGACCTCGACCGCGTCTTCACCACCGGGTCCTCCGGCCGCTACAGCTTCAAGGCGACGGCCACCCCGACCCCGACCGACGCCCTCGACAAGCTCCTCTACTCCGTGGCCCCCGACCAGCGCCGCGAGATCACGGCGACGGCCGGCTCCACCGCGCGGATCGGCACCAACACCTCGGCCCGCAACCTGACCGACGGCGACCTGACCACGGCCTGGATCGCGGGCGACGACCCGACGATCCACCTCCGCTGGCCGGACAAGCAGCCGGTCTCCACCCTCGTGCTCCCGGCGGCGGGCGGCCTGTCCACCCGGCCCGAGAAGATCGAGATCAGCAGCCCCGACGGCGCGGCAGTGGCCGGTGTCGACGAGAACGGGGTCGCCCACTTCGACCCGATCACCACCGACCGCCTCGACATCACCATCACGAAGAAGGCGCCGCTGAAGGTCTACAACCCGATCGCCGACGAGGACCTCCAGCTCCCCGTCGGCCTGACGGAGGCGTACATCCCGAGCCTCGACCAGTACCGGGTCCAACAGCCCACCCCCGAGCGGGAGTTCACACTCCCCTGCGGCAAGGGCCCGACCGTCACGATCGACGGCACCCGCCACCGCACCTCCGCCCGGGGCACGCTCCAGGACCTCACCGAGCGCCGCCCGGTCGACATCACCCTGTGCGACACGCTCACGCTCCCGGCGGGCGAACACTCCCTCACCTCGTCCGGCGGCGGCGCGCTCGCCCTCACGGACCTCACCCTCACCCGCGCCGCCGCCGACACGGACGAGGAGATCACGCCCACCAACCGCGACCTCAGCATCCAGGACTGGCTCGGCGACCACCGCGAGGTCCACGTCGGCGCGGGCGAGGCGACCTACCTGACCACCTACGAGAACGCCAACGACGGCTGGAAGGCCACCCTGAACGGCAAGGAGCTCACCTCCCTGCGCCTCGACGGCTGGCAGCAGGCATGGCTGGTCCCCGGCGGCGCGAGCGGCACGATCAAGCTGTCGTACGAGCCCGCGTCGACGTACGACATCGGGCTGATCGCGGCAGGCGTGGCCCTCCTCGCGCTCGGCGCGCTCGCCCTGTGGCGCCGCGAACCCCCGGACCACCTGGAAGCCCCGGCCGAACCTCCGGCCCCCGGCTGGATCCTCGGCACGATCGCCCTCACCCTCATCGGCATCGTGATCGCGGGCCCCTGGGCGGCCCTCGTCCCGGCCCTGGCCCTCCTCGCCTGGAAACGCCACGCACTGCTCGTACCGCTGGCGTTCCTGGCGATGGCGGCGGCGGGCATCATCGCGGCGGTGGGCGCGGGGCACCCGGTCCGGGAGGGCCAGGGAGCGTTCAGCACGGCGGCTCAACTCCTGGCGCTGATCGCACTGTTCGCAGCGTTGGTGACACCCGACCAAGCCCTTCTTGGCGCAAATCAACCCCGGTCAAATCCGGACCCTTCAGGCACAACTCAACCCGCACCAGGCACAACTCAACCCGCACCAGGCACAAATCAAGCCGCACCAGGCACAAATCAAGCCCCTCCGGCGATTGAGGAGCGGGGTCCGGGGCAGAGCCCCGAGACCCGCACCGCGCCCCCGGGCAAGAACTCCGAAGAGGGGACCGCCCGATGACGACCCTGGACGCCCCTCACACCCGCACCCCCCAGAGGGTCCCCTTCCCCACCGTCGACGAGATCTCCCGCCACTGCCTCCAGCACGAGGAACCCGAAACGGTCCACATCGAGGTACACCTCACCGGCCACCTCGACGAGGCCCGCCTGAACACCGCGTTCACCGAAGCCCTGCACCGCCACCCCCGCATCCTCATGCGCGAGGCCCCCCGCCCCTGGTACGCCCGCCGCTACGAGTGGGAGCTGACCGACGCCCCGGACGTTCCACCCGTGACGTTCCCCGCCCCCACCCCCGACGCCCTCAAAGAGGCCCGCACCCGCGCGCTCGCCGAGGCCCCGCCGCTCACGGCGTCCCCGCCGATCCGCCTGGAGGCGGTCCCGGACCCCGACTCACCCACAGGCGCAACGGTCCTCTTCCTCACCATCAACCACACGGCCCTCGACGGCCCCGCCTGCCTCCGCATCCTGGCCACGGCCGCGGAACTCTACGGCGGCCGCGACAACGCACCCCCGCCGACCCCGGCCCCGCCCTCCGCGACGGCCCCGGCCCCCGATCTCCCCTCGACCTGGTCCCGCCCGGCCCGCGTGGCGCACGGCAGGCCCGAACCCAGCCCCGGCAACGGCCTCCTGGTCTGCGAGCTGCCCGTGCCGCGCCGCCCCAAGGGCGCCCCGTACACGGTGAACGACCAGCTCATGGTGGCCACCGCCCGCACGCTCGCCGACTGGAACGAGGAGCACGGCACGGCCCCGAGCCGCCGCAGGCCGCTGCGCATCACGATGCCGGTGGACGACCGCCCCCGGGACGCGACGATGCCCATCGGCAACGGCACGCGTCTGGTCGAGGTCCCCTTCACCCCGGCGGACCTGCACCTGCCCACACCCGAACTCCTCCACCTCACGTCCACCCGCACCACGGCCCTCAAGTCGCTCCCGCGTCCTCAGCTCGGCCACGGGGCCGCCCTGTTGACGTCGCCGTACGCGCCGGTCTCCTGGCGGGCTGCGGCCACCCGGGCGCTGCGCACGGCGGCCGCGCCGTGGACGTCCACGACCCTGCTCAGCAACATCGGCCGCATCCCGTACCCGCTGGACTTCGGGGACGGCGGGCGGGCGAGCGCCGTGTGGTTCTCGGCGCCGGCCCGGATGCCGCGCGGCCTGACGTTCACCACCGCGTCCACGGCGGGCCGCCTGCACCTGGCCCTGCGCTGGTCGCGCACGCTCCTCGGCCACGGCGACGGGGCGCACCTGCGCGACCTGTTCGAGCACCACCTCCACGCGACACAGGAGGAGCCACGATGACGAGCGCCCTCTCCACCCCCGGCCCCGACCTGCGGGACTTCTACGAGAACCCCGCCGTCCCGGTGGCCTCCGGCACCCCCCGCACCCTGCGCCAGACCCGCATCCTCGCGTCCGCGCTGACCGGCACCCGAGCAGCGACGGTCCTCGACGTCGGCTGCGGCGACGGCTCGGCGGCGGCGGTCGCCACCCGGCTGCTGCCCGGCCACCACCTCATCGGCGTCGACTGGTCGCAGGACGCCCTGCGCCGCGCGGCGTCCCGCGTCCCGCACGTCGTACGGGGTGAACTCACGGACCACGGACTGCCGTTCAGGGACGGTGCAGCCGACGCGGTCCTCCTCTCCGAGGTCATCGAGCACCTGGTCGACCCCGACGCGGCGCTCGACGAGATCCGCCGCGTGCTGCGCCCCGGCGGCCACCTGATGCTCTCCACACCGAACCTGGCCGCCTGGTACAACCGCGCCCTGCTGCTCGCCGGCGTGCAGCCCGTCTTCTCGGAGGTGAGCCTGCGCGCGATCCACGGCCGCCCGGGGACGGAGGTGGTCGGCCACCTGCGCCTCTACACGGCGCGTGCGCTGCGGGAGTTCGTCGCCGCGTCGGGTTTCGAGGTCGTACGAGTGACAGGCGCACCCTTCCACGGAGTGCCGCGCCCCCTGCGCCCGCTCGACCGACTGGCCTGCGCCGCCCCCGCGCTCTCCTCGATCCTCCTCCTGCACGCCCGAAGGACGTGACCCGGGATGCCCGCCGTGGCATGGGGAGTCGGCGCGGCGCTCCTCGCGAACACCCTCTACAGCGTCGGATTCGTCCTGGAGAAACGTGCCCTCACCCGGCTGCCGGAAGTGAGCGTGCGCCGCCCTGCGCACCTCCTGCGGCAGGTGATCACCAGCCCGCTGTGGCTGGCGGGTTCGATCGCCCTGGCCTCCGGTTTCGGCGCCCAGTTAGCCGTCTACCGCACGCTGCCCATAGCGGCGGCGCAGGGCATTTTCGTATCAGGTCTCGTCCTGTTGCTCCTCCTCTCCTCCCGCCTCCTGGGCGAGCGCACCAGCGGCCGCGAGCGGTACGCGATCGGGGCGATCCTCGCGGCGCTCCTCATGGTCGTCCTCTCGCTGCGCGACACCGGCCAGGGCCAGGACGCGATCGGCGGCCGGGCCCCGGCGCCGCTCATCCTCACGGTCTGCATCCCGTCGCTCGCGGCCGGCCTCTACCTGTACGGGGCCGCGGAGCGCAGGGCCCGCCACCGGCACCGGATGCCGACGGCGGGCGTCGAGTACGGCGTCGCGGTCGGCCTGCTCTACGGGGTCAGCTCCCTGGCGATCAAGGGCGTGTCCGGCGTGCTCCCCGACGTCCCGGCACTCTTCACGTCCCCCTACCCCTACCTCCTCCTCTGCACGGGCGCGTGCGGCCTCGTCATGTCGCAGGCGGCGCTGCAACGCTGCCGGGCCTCACTGATCGTCCCCGTCTGCACCACGGTGACGAGCCTCTTCACGGCCGTACTCGGCACGCTGGCGTTCGGCGAATCGCTCCCGCACGAGCCATTGCGCCTGACCCTGCGCGTAGCGGGCACGGCGCTGGCGGTGGCGGTCCTCGTCCTCATGCCGAAGCACGACGCACAGCCGGCCCCCGAACCCTCAACCGACCCTCACCCCACCGGAGTTGCCGCGCCATGACCCCCGACGACCCGCTGCTGAAGATCCTGGCCTGCCCGCTCGACAAGGGCCCGCTGCTCCTCGTACCGGACGACGGCACCCACGGCCAGGCGCTCTACAACCCGCGCCTGCACCGCCGTTACCCGATCGTCGACGGCATCCCGCAGCTGCTGCCCTCCTCCGGCGAGCAGCTCCCCGAGGACGCCCACGAACAGCTCCTCAAACAGGTGGAGCAGGCGGGCCGGGCGACCCCATGACGACCCTCGCCGCCCGCATGGCCCCCTACCTCCCCGCCCGCCTCACCGCCGCGACGGCCCGCGCCCTCTACCCCCGCTTCGAACCCGAACTGGCCCGGCTGGCGGACATGTCCCCGGCGGACGGAACGTTCCGTACGGCGGTGGACGTCGGCGGCTGGTACGGCCCCTGGACGCACCGCCTCGCGGCCCGCGCCCACCGCGTCGTCACCCTCGAACCGGTCCCGCACCTCGCCCGCACGCTCACCGCGTCCGCGCCCCCGAACGTCAAGGTCGTCCGCGCGGCGGCCAGCGACCGCCCCGGTACGGCACCGCTGTGGCAGCCACCGCACGACGAACGGGGCGAACGCGGCGTGTCGTCCCTGGTCCGCCGCGACGGCCTGCACGCGGCGACAGGCCACGAGGTCACGACGGTGACCCTGGACGAACTGGCCCTGACTGACGTCGACTTGATCAAAATCGACGTCGACGGAGCGGAGCTCCAGGTCCTGCGCGGCGCACACGCACTCCTCGCCCGCGACCGCCCGGCCCTCTTCATCGAACTGGAGACCCGCATCCAGCCGATCGCGCCGGTCGTCGACCATCTCCGGGCCCGGGGCTACGAGGGCTGGGTCCTGCCGGCGCACACCTGGCTCCCCCTCCCCCGCTTCGACCTGGCGGCCCACCAGAGCGCCACGTCACACATCGCCTCGCAGGGCCTGCTCCGCAGAGCCCTCACCCCCACCGCACGCCGCCCGCGCTACGTGAACTCGGTCCTCTTCCTTCCCGACGGGCGGGTACCGGGCCGGGTGCGCGACCATGGACGGCATGCCCCGTCGCCCGCCCACCGGCCCCGCTGAACCCTTCACCCCGCTCCACTTCCAGCTGGTCCTGCTGCGCCGCATGGCCGACCACAATCCACGCCTGGTGGAGACGGCCCGCGCCGACCTCGGCGTCTCGGTCGCCGACATGCGCGAGGCCAATCGCCGCTGGCAGGCGATGCTGCACGCCCGGGCGGCCGCTCGGCGGTCTCCCGCTACCGCGCGATCCTCGGCGCTCCTGAGCAACGCCTGCTCCGCAAGATCGGCGACCTCGAATGCGAGGCGCTCCTCTGGCCGGTCCCCCTCTGGCCGGACCTCCGCTTCGAGGTCCTCCTCGCCCCGACGGGCGCGGTCTGGAACGAATGGCTGATCCGCACCCCCGGCGCCCCCGCCCCGCCCCTCCACACCCTCACGGACCTGACCCCCTGGTCCTGCACGGTCGACGAAGCGGCCCGCGCCTTCCCCCCGGCCCGCCCCCTGGAGGGCTCGGCCCCCACCCGCTGGGGCCTGACCTTCACGGCGCCGGACGCGGAGGGGGTCGCACGGGAGGTGCGGGCGGAGTTCACCTGGGGGTTGCTTCAGCGGTGGTCCCTGGCGTGAGGGCCGCGAGGAAGGCGGTGAACGCGGCGGGACCGACGGCTAGGGGGGTGCGGGCGGGGTCTTTGGAGTCGCGGATGGATATGTGGGTAGGGGCGGTGGCTACTTCCACGCAGGCGTTGCCGTCGCCGCTTCCCGAGTACGAGGACTTGCGCCAGACGCCGGGATCAGTCACGGGATGCCTCACAATTCCTTGGCCAGCCGGTGGATGACGTCACGGGACCGGTCGGGGTCGAGTGACACCGCCTCCACCCTACGGAAGAGTGTTCGGAAGACGCCGAGTTGAGCCTCGGAGTCCACGAAGACGGCACCGTGAGGCCCGTCGCGCACGACGGTGTCCAGCTTCGGAACAGGACCACCGGCGTACACCATGTCTGCCGTG
The DNA here is from genome assembly GCF_040679615.1 of Streptomyces sp. NPDC052225. Taxonomy (NCBI): domain Bacteria; kingdom Bacillati; phylum Actinomycetota; class Actinomycetes; order Kitasatosporales; family Streptomycetaceae; genus Streptomyces; species Streptomyces sp. NPDC052225. The sequence continues at coordinate 177,681 of NZ_JBFAVD010000012.1, forward strand.
ACGTCGGCGAACTCGTCCAGATCGAACGGGATCACCCGCACACTGACGTGGTCCCCCTCGGAGAGCTCCAGCACCTGCATGAGCTGAGCCCGGGACACTGCACGCCCGCCGACCCTGATCCGCAGCGCAGCTTCATGGACCAGCACGTCGTACGGGATGGGGCGCTCCCCCTCGATGACGGCGCGCCGCTGCATCCGATGCCGTACGCGCATCTCCCTTTCCCCGTCCGGAAGTTGAGGCACACGACACGAAAAGAGAGCACGCGCATACCCCTCGGTCTGGAGGAGGCCGGGGATGTGCAGGAAGTCCACGTCCCACCTGTACGCGGCGTGATGCTCCAGCTCGGACAGGTCCAGGAACGAGGTGGGCAGCAGCCCTCGATACTCCTCCCACCACCCACGGGCACGCTCGGACGCCATGCCGGCCAGCGCGTCGACGAACTCACCGTCCTCGCAGGCGTAATGGGCGGCCATCCGCCGCAGGCGCTGCTCACTGACGCCCGAGGTCCCGGCCTCGATCTGACTGATCTGCACGGAGTTGACCCCGAGCAGCGCAGCCGCCTCGCGCGCACTGAGCCCCGCCGCCTCGCGGAGCCTGCGCAGCTCCACCGCCAACCGCAACTGCCGCGCTGTCGGTTCGCGCTTGGTACCCATCGACGCTCCTAGCTCCAACTCGCCCAACAGGGCGGCCCGTTCAGGGGAAGATTACGCGACCCGCTTGCGAGACCTTAAATCTAACGTCTACCGTCAGTGACGCGACGCACACACTGCGGCACCCGGGGACCCGGAAGCGCACCGCTCCGCCCTGCCAGGACGGAAGCGACAGGCCACCGCCGGAAGACCGCAACTCCCGCTCACCCGAACGGAGTTGACGCATGCCCGAATCAGAGCCCTGGGAGTACTCCCTCTACATCCCCAACGACCCGCGGGCGGTGACGGTCGGTCGCCGCACCCTGCGCCTGATCCTCACCGTCCACAACCTGATCCGCCTGGCCGACACAGCGGAGCTGCTCGCGGCGGAACTGGTCGGCAACGCGGTACGCCATACGAAAGGCCCCGCGGGGCTGAGGGTGAGGTGGGCGGTCGGGGTCCTGCGCCTCGGCGCCTGGGACACCAGCCCCGAACCCCCGGAGCCACCGGCCTGGAACCCCGAAGCAGCAGCGGAGGAGGGCCGAGGCCTGCTCCTGGTCCAAGCCTGTGCGGACGAATGGGGCTGGCATCCACTGGGGAGCGGAGCGAACCGGGGCAAGTTCGTGTGGTGCGAGCTGGGGGCAGCGTAGGAGCGGGGTCAGGAGGAGTCGGCGTAGGCGAGATGGGTGCCGCAGACGGCGCAGCGAAAGAGCATGGCTGTCGCGGCGTCACCGAGATGCGTCAAGAAGGCCTCAAGGCTCGCGGCGTCGTGCCAGCCGCCCATCCGCAGGTCGAACCGCAGTTGCTCAAGGGCTTCGGGGTGCCGAGCCAGTTCGGCGTAGCCGACCTCGCCGATGAAGGCGGCCGCGTCATGACAGTGGACCAGCCAGTGCGGGTCCTGCCAGGAGCGGAAACCGGGGGTACGCCGAGTGACCTCATGAACGACCTCGTCGCTGACGCCGTCCAGGCCGTAGGAGTCCGTGAACTCGTCTTCGTACCGTTCGGCGGCGCTGCCGTCGGCGATGCACCAAGGGCAGAACCGCCCGCTCGTGTCCTGGGCCGTGAAGAAGGTGGCGGTGTAGATCCACCCGGTACGGCGATCACAGCAGACGCAGACCTCGGAGCTCGCCCGGAAGGAGCCGCTGGCGAGCGGGTCGGGGTGGTACCGGAAGGCGGGCATACCCCGGCCTGTCGATCTCATGGGGCGCAGCCTCTCCGCAGTGCAACGAGGAGATCAACCCGCCGCAGCTGATCAGCGCGCGGGTGCGACGATGCGGGCATGCGCGAGTTGACTGAGTTGATCGACGTCGAGGATCCGGCGTGGCCGGAGCTCAGGGAGACCGTCAACGGCGGACGGGTGCCGATCGAGGTACTCCCGCCCGACAGCGACCTGGCCAGGGCATCGCTGCTTCAACTCCAGGTGACGGCCGGGTCCTATCTCGGCGCTGTGGTGCTGCACTCCGGCGGCCTCCTGATCGACCACGGGTGGGTACGAGTCTTCGGCAGCCCCGAGGGCGAATCGGAGGGCTCACTTCCGAGCCTCGCCCGCGTCAATCGCTTCCCCGAGCCGTACGACTCCGCCTGGCACCCCGCAGCCGGTCTGGTGGTGGCCCACGACGTCCTGAACGGCGTCTTCGCTCTCAACGGCGGAAACCCCGCCGAGGCCGGCTGCCCCGGAGCACCCGGCGACATCATCTACTTCGCCCCGGACACACTCCGCTGGGAGTCCCTGGGAATCAGGCACTCCGCGTGGCTGACCTGGCTGGTGTCCGGGGCGCTCGATGAGTTCTACGCGGATCTGCGGTGGCCCGGCTGGCAGGACGATGCCCGGGCGTTGAGCGGCGACCAAGGCGTGTCACTGTTCCCGCCGTTGTGGTCCGCCGAGGCCCACCAGAACATCTCCGCGACCAGCCGCCGCACCGTACCCATGACGGAGTTGCTCGGTATCGCCCGTGACACCTGCCGACAGCTGGACGGAACCGACCCGGGTCTCCTCGGGTGAACCGCCGGACGGAATCCGGCGGTTCGTGGCGCTGTGTGTCCCTACTCGACGAAGACCTTCACGGAGTCGTCGTTCCCGTCATTCCGGTTGACGCCGATGAAGAAGTCGCTCCCGATGTGCGTGACGTCTTCGATCTCGTCGACCAGGTTGTTGCCCGGAATCCCGATGTCGCTCTCCACATCACCTCCGGACCAGTTGTACTGGTACACCCAGTTCCAACCGGTTTCGGGCGTCGACGTGTTGATGGACTTGGTGTTCCAGATGTAATTCTCGGAGCAGTCGATTCCCTGGTCGGAACGATTGTCGTGGCTGGTGAGATTGCTGGTCACCCGCGTCCATCCGCTCGTCAGCGAACCGGAACCGGAATGGGTCCACAGGTAGCCCGCGCGGCGGGCGGCATATTTGCCGGCTCCGTCGGCCGCGGTCGCGCTGTAACAGAAACCGCTGATATTGCCGACGGGCAGATGGACCACCTCGCTCGCACCGACGGCTCCCGCGGAGTTCAGGTGAACGACGGTCACATCGGCGCTCGGGTATTCCGATTGACTTCCCTGGGTGGCGATCAGGGCAGGGCCCTGGCCGAGATAGTTCGGGTGGTAGGCGAGGTCGTTTCCGTGGCCGAGTGCGGGGATGGAGGTCGGCGTTCCGGCGCAGGTCCAGCTGGCACCGTCCCAGGTCGAGCCGTCGCGCAACCACCTGGACAGGACCGGCTCGGCCCCGCCCCCCTTGGTGAAGATGATGTAGAGCTGGCCGCCCGGCCCCGCGACCATGCCTTGCATGACGGTGCGGCCTGCCTTGCATGCGCTGCTGTTCGGGATGTTCAGCCGTTCCGCGCCGCTCCTGTCCGTTGCGGCGGAGGCGGACGTTGTGGAGGCAATGGCGATTCCGGTCAAGAGTGCCAGCGCGGACGCAAAACCCCGTAGTTTCTTCACTTGTTCCCCCTTGTCGCGAATACCGGGAGGAGGCTACTCGCCAAAGTCTGCGGCGTCGACCATCCGTCATAGCCGTTGAAATCGAGGGCCGCCCCCGATAAAGCTCTCCACCCGTCCGGCCTTGCGGTGGGCCAGCCACGGTGCCAGTTCGGTGACGGCGAGCGTCGCTTCGACGGCGAGGAACAGGCACAGCCATTGCGGGGCGCCGTGCGCCAGGGCGTAAGACATCCACGTTGCGAACAGGACGCGGCCGATGCCGTCGTACAGACCATGTATCGGCAGCGGCTTGACCAGGCGCAAGGTGGCCCAGATGACGACGACCGTGCCCATCAGATTCGCGTACAGCGTCTGCATCAGGTCGAGTTCGGGGGTGGCGCCCAGGCCCAGCGAATCGCCCGCCGACGACAGGGCGTTGTGCACCAGGGACAAGGTCCACGGCGTGGCGAATCCTGCCGTGACGACGAGGTCGTACCAGGCATTCGCGCGGACGACCCGGAGGTAGAAGGGACGGTCGGGAGACAGTGAACTGGCCATCGTGAGGCTCCTGTTGGTCTCAGAAGGGAACGCCTCACGCTAAACAGTGGAGTAGGGTCCAAGGTCAAGTCCGGGACTTCGGGGGGCCGAATGCGCATCGGGGAGTTGGCCGCTCAGGCCGGCACGACCAAGGACACGATCCGGTTCTACGAGAAGGTCGGCCTCCTCGAGGGGCAGCGGCTGGCCAACGGATACCGGGACTTCCCGCCGGAGGCAGTGCCCTGGCTGCGCTACGTGCGCACCGCGCAGACCCTCGGGTTCTCACTCGCGGAGATCCAGCGCCACCGCGAGGAACTCCAGAACGCACCGGACAGCGCAGCCGCGTTGTCCGAACTGTTCGCGGCGAAGATCCAGGTCGTCGACACCCGCATGGCCGAACTGGCCGCTTTGCGGGCCGAGTTGACCGACCGCGTCGGCACCGGCTGCCCGCTGCGCGCCGCCGAGTCCGCCCAGGGCTGAGCGCGGTCGCCCTTCCTCAGCGGTGCCGCGGTCGAGGCAGCAGGGCGAACGCGCTCTCCGCGATCGAGGTCAGTTGGGCGGGACTGCGGCCGAGCGCGCCTACGACATCGATCCCTCGGACGACGGTCAGCAGAAGGTGCGCGAGGTCCTCGGGATCCGCGTCGGGGTCGATGTCGCCGTTGCGCTGCGCCGCCCGCACACAGTCGGTGACCGCCGTCACGACCACGGTGAAGCACTCGCCGGCCAGGCGCTCCACCTCAGGGTCGGAGGCGCCGATCTCCAGGGCCATCTTGGCGGCGAAGCAGGCCGCCGCCGCCCGGTCGGGGGCCGGGGGTACGTCGTCGGCGAGCGGCACCCCGTGGACGGCGCGGAGCAAGTAGTCGTGCAGCCGCTCCAGGGCGCCCTCGTCCGGTCCGGCGAGAGCCTGCGGCGCGAACTGCCCCAGCCGGGCGAAGTACCCGCCCATCGCCTGCAACAGCACGCCGTGCTTGCCGTCGAACGCGGCGTAGAGGCTGCCGCGGCCCAGGCCGGTGGCGGCACTGATGTCGTCGACGCTCGTGCCGTTGTAGCCCGAGGCACGGAACTGCCGCTCGGCGGCATGGATGACGTGGTCGCGGTCGAAGCTTCGTGGTCTCGCCATACGTAGACGGTAAAGCCGATCCACCATTCTTGACAACCTAGTACAGAACTGCCAGGGTTTCGTACCGTTCAGTAAAGAACCATCCTGACCTCAAGGGTTGACCGAACCAATGACTGACAAGAAGAGGCCGGAAGCCATGGCTGCGACGGCTCCTCCGTACGCGAGTGACGCACTGACCGAGAAGGCTGTCGACGCCGTGGTGATCGGCGGGGGCGCCGCGGGGCTGAACGGTGCGCTGATCCTCGCCCGCTCCCGCCGCTCGGTCGTCGTGATCGACAGCGGCTCCCCGCGCAACGCACCCGCCGAGGCCGTGCACGGCCTCATCGCCCTGGACGGCACCCCACCGTCCGAGATCCTTCGACGGGGCCGGGAACAAGTGCGCCAGTACGGCGGACGCGTCGTGTTCGGTGAGGTGGTCTCGGCAGAGTCCACCGCCCCGTCGGCGGACGGGGACCTGCGGTTCACCGTCGCCCTGGCCGACGGCCGGAGCATCACCGCCCGCCGAATCCTGGTGGCCACCGGCCTCACGGATGTGCTGCCACAGGTGCCCGGGCTCGCCGCGCACTGGGGACACAGTGTGTTGCACTGCCCGTACTGCCACGGCTGGGAAGTGCGCGATGAGCCCGTCGGCATCCTCGCCACCGGCCCTGCCTCCATCGGCCACGCGTTGTTGTTCCGTCAGCTGACCGGGGACCTGACCTACTTCACCCACGGCACCGACCTGGACGAGGACAGCCGCGCCCGCTTCGCCGCCCGCGGCATCCGCGTCGTCGACACCCCGGTCACCGAGGTCGTCAGCGACGAGGACGGCGCCCTCGCCGGCGTGCGCCTGGCCGACGGACAGGTCGTGGCTCGCCGCGTCCTCGCGGTCGCCCCGCAGATGCAGGCCCGCACCCAGGGCCTGGAAGGTCTGGGCCTGCCGGTGCAGGACCTGCCGACGGGCCGTACTTTCGCCTCCGGTGTCGACGGCACCACCGAGGTGCCGGGTGTCTGGGTGGCGGGCAACGTCACCGATCCGGTTGCCCAGGTCGGGGCCTCCGCAGCGGCCGGCGCGCTGGCCGGCATCGACATCAACAAGGTGCTGGCCGTCGCGGACACCGACGCAGCCCTCCAGGGGAGCTACTGATGCCCTTCCTCGCGAACACCCCCGTGGAGAAGATGACCGCGCCGTACGCGCGGCGCTGGTGGGCGCTGCTCGTGCTGTGCCTGAGCCTGCTGATCACGGTGATGGCGAACACGTCGTTGATCGTCGCCGCCCCCGACATGACCACCGACCTGGGCCTGAGCAGCAGCGATCTGCAGTGGGTCGTCGACAGCTACACCGTCCCGTACGCGGCGCTGATGCTGGTGCTCGGCGCGATCGGCGACAAGTACAGCCGGCGCGGCGCGCTGGTCCTCGGCCTGCTGATCTTCGCCGGCGGTTCGGTGATGGGGAGCATGGTCGACGAGACCTCGCTGGTCGTCGTGGCCCGCGCGATCATGGGTATCGGTGCCGCGGTCGTGATGCCGGCCACGCTGTCCCTGGTGGTCGCGACCTTCCCGCGCAGCGAGCGGGCCAAGGCCATCACCGCCTGGGCCGCGACCTCCGGCCTTGCGGTGGCCCTCGGCCCGCTGGTCTCCGGCTGGCTGCTCGAGGACCACGCATGGGGCTCGACCTTCCTGATCAACGTGCCGATCGCCGTCCTCGCCGTGTTCGGCGCGCTCGCCCTGGTGCCGCCGTCCAAGGCGGAGGGCATGGGCCGGATCGACTACGTCGGTGGTCTGCTGTCGATCGTCACCGTCGGCTCCCTGATCTACGCCGCCATCGAGGGCCCGCACTCCGGCTGGGGCGTCGGCCCCGTCGCCGCCGCCGTGGTCGCCGGTGCCGGTCTGGTCGCCTTCGTCGCCTGGGAGCTGCGGCACCCGCACCCGATGCTTGACGTCCGGAAGTTCGCGCTGCGGCCCTTCACCGGCTCGATGCTCGCGGTGATGTTCTTCTTCTTCGGCATGTTCGCCGTGATCTATTACTCGACGCAGTTCCTGCAGTTCGTCCTCGGTTGCGGCCCCCTGGAGACCGGCGTACGACTGCTGCCGCTGGGCGGCGCGGTGTTCCTCGGGTCCGCGGTGACCGGGGTACTCGCCCCGAAGCTGGGGGTGCGGGTGATGGCCGTGACCGGCCTGGCCATCGGCACGGCGGGCATGTTCCTGCTCACCCAGATCGACAAGGGGTCGACGTACGGGGACTTCCTGGCGCCGCTGATGATGCTGGGCCTCGCGCTCGGACTGGCCATCTCCCCGGCGACTGACACGATCATGGGTTCCTTCCCCGAGTCCGAGCTGGGCGTCGGCGGCGGTGTCAACGACACCGCTCTCGAACTGGGCGGGGCGCTGGGCATCGCCGTCCTCGGTTCGCTGCTCGGCACGGCCTACCGGGACGAGCTGACCGACCTGGTGGGCAGCCGGCTCCCGGCACAGGCGATGGAGACCGCCAAGGACTCGGTCGGCGCCGGCCTGGCCGTCGCGCAGCGGGTCGCGCAGGATCCTTCTGCCGGGCCCCAGCAGGCCCGGGCCGCTGTCGACGCCGTCCACCAGGCATTCGCCCACGGCGTCGCCCAGACCAGCCTCATCGGCGGGATCATCATGGCCGCGGGAACGGCGATCGTCCTCGCGGTCCTGCCGGGCCGGCGCGGGTTCGTCAGGAAGAACGCCGAGCCGGAGTCCGGGACGGCGACGAGCGAGGCAGGACCTGTGCCGGAGCACACCGGATCCAACCGCTGAACCCTTGAAGCGCCGAGTTCCCTCCGCTTCACCGAGGAGGCAGGACCTAGTCCCCGGTCACCCCGTCCAGCAGCTCGCGCAGGATGTCCAAGTGACCGTTGTGGCGGGCCGTCTCCTCGGTGAGGTGGAGGAGGATCCAGCGGAGGTCGACGTGGACGCCGCCCCGGACGGTTCCGACCGACTTCTCGGAGAGGTCGTGGGCGGCGGCCAGCTCGCGGTAGCGGGCGCTCTGTTCGGCGTATTCGTCGAGCAGCTGCGCGAGCGGGAAGTCGACGGCGATGCGCATCTCGCGGTCGGGGTCCTCGTCGGTCCAGGGGCCGTGGTCCTCCTCGCCGAGGAAGATCACCTGGAACCAGTGGTACTCGACCCAGCGGAGATGGTTGATCAGCCCGCTCATGGTCATCAGCGGGGAGCCCGGGAGCAGCGACTTGCGTGCGTGCTCCTCGGAGACGCCCTCGCACTTGACGCGGACGGTGTCCCGCGCGTAGTCGAGGAACCTGGTGATCTGGGTGCGTTCGTCCCAGGCGGGCGGCGTGTCATCGATACGAGTCATCGGGGGCAGCGTCCCCGATGGGCGGGCCCGTGTCGAGCGCATTTATCGGCGCGCGAAGAGGGGTGTGGCGTCGGCCGAGGCCCTGCTACGGTGCGCCGATGTCCACGATCAGGAAGATCCAAGTCACCTTCGACTGTGCCGACCCGGAACGTGTCGCCCGGTTCTGGTGCGAGGTCATGGGGTACGTCGCGCCGGAGCCGCCCGAGGGGTTCGAGAGCTGGGACGCGTACAACGCGTCGCTGCCCGCCGAGAAACGCAACGCCTGGTTCGCCGCCAGTGACCCCACCGGGGAGGGGCCGCGGTTCTTCTTCCAGCGGGTTCCCGAGGGCAAGGTCGCCAAGAACCGGGTGCACCTCGATGTGCGGGTCGGCACCGGTCTCGTGGGCGAGGAGCGGCTGGCCGTGCTGCAGGCCGAGTGCGACCGGCTGGTCAAGCTCGGCGCCGTGCACCTCTACACGCAGGTCGCCGACGACGAGAACGAGTCGTGCATCACGATGCAGGACATCGAGGGCAACGAGTTCTGCGTCGACTGAGCGCGAGGGTGAAGGCCGCGGGTCAGCCCGCGGCCTTCACCATCGCCTCCGCGACGACCGGCACCGACCCCGGGTGCACGGCAGCCAGGAACAGGTTCGGTTCGACGAGTTCCAGTTCCATGACGCACGGGTTCCCGTCCGCGCCGTCGACGAGGTCGACGCGGGCGTAGAGGAGCTGGTCCGGGCCGCCGGGGACGACCGCCAACGCCGCTTCCGCCACGGCGAGTTCGGCCTGCGTCGGGTTCCACGGCTCCAGGGACGGGTGGGGGACTTTGCGTGCGTCGAAGGCGACACCCGGGGCGAGGACCGCACCCTTGCGGATGGAGTGCAGGAAGCGGCCGCCGTAGAAGAGGACGGCGCGCTCGCCGTTGACGTCGATGCCGTCCACGTACGGCTGCACCATCGCGGTCAGGCCTTCGGCGTGCATACGGGCCAGCTGGCGCAGGGCGACGTCCCGTTCGGCCGGTGAGTAGCGGGCCGCGTAGCGCGCGCCCGCGCCCGAGGTCGGCTTGATGACGTAGTCGCGGTCCGTGGGCAGTTCGGGGAGGTCGCCCGGGGCGACGTACGAGGTCGGGACCGTGGGGACGCCGCGCCGGGCCAGTTCACCGAGGTAGCGCTTGTCGGTGTTCCAGCGGATCACGTCGACCGGGTTGGCGAGCCGGGTGACGGTGGCGCACCGCGCGGCCCACTCCAGGAACTCGGCGCGCCGCCAGCTGTAGTCCCACGTGGAGCGCAGTACGGCGAGGTCGAAGGAGCTCCACGCGACGTCCGGGTCGTCCCAGCACACGACGGACGCCTCGGCTCCGGCACGCTCCAACTCCGCTGCGAGAAGCGGGAGATCACGGTCGACGGACTGCTCGGGGCCGGGCCGGTAGGTGACCAGGGCGATGCGCGGCATACGTCGTTACTCCTCGGCGGTGCTGGTGCGGTCGGCCGCGCCGGCGGAGGAGGCGGCCGTCCCCCGAGGCTAACGCGATGCCCCGGCCGACGGCCACGCGCCTATGGACGCTCCCGGGACAGCCGCATCGCCACGTTGGCGATCATCGCGACCGTGAACACCACCGACGCCGCGACCCGCGCCGCGCCCCACAGCACCCCCGAGGGATCGGCGGTGGCCTCGACCAGATTCAGCGTCACGGCCACGGCGAAGGCGAGCCATGCGGTCGCTCTCACCCTGCGCTCCGTGGTGGGGATGTGCGTCCGGTCCCGGCTCGCCGGCCGGCGGTCAACAGCTCCCATACGGGGCCGAGTTCCCCGGCGGTGCACCGGTAAGCCCGGGGGCTCAGGACGCCGCTGTCGGGTCCCACAGCCCCGCGGCCGTGCCGCGCGCGACGTGTTCGGCGTAGACGCCGACCTTGGTGGCGATGACGGCGCGGCACTCCTCCAGTGCGCGGATCTGGTCCTCGACGCGGCGCTGATGGGCGTCGAGGAGGCGCAGTCGCTCCGGTTCGTTGCCCGGGCCCTGGCGGACCAGTTCGGCGAATCGCTTCAGTTCGGCCAGCGGCATCCCCGACTCCCGAAGGCGGACACAGATCCCGAGCCAGTCGACGTCGGTGGGGCTGTAGCGCCGGCGCCCGCCCGCGCTGCGGTGGACCGGTCCGACCAGCAGGCCCTCGCGCTCGTAGAAGCGGAGGGCGTGGACGCTCAGGCCGGTGCGGTCGGCGACCTCGCCGATGCCGAGCCATTCCGTACCGGCATTCGCGAGGGGTTCGGCAGAGGGCTCAGTCGTCGCCATGCGGGTCACTCTAGGGCTTGATCTAGACCTTCCTCTAGCTCGTAGCGTCCCCGGCATGGGCATTCAGAACGCTGCCGCGCAGCAACCGATCAACTCCCCCTTCTCCGCCGTCTCCACCGCCGACGAGGTCATGGCCGGCGTCGACCTCTCCGGCAGGACCGCCGTCGTCACCGGCGGCTACTCCGGCCTCGGCCTGGAGACCGCGCGGGCCCTGGCCGCCGCCGGAGCCCGGGTCATCGTGCCCGCGCGGCGCCCCGAGGCCGCCAGGAAGGCGCTCGCCGGACTTCCGGGCGCCCCCTGCGAGATCGTCCCCATGGACCTCACCGACCTCGGCAGCGTCCGCGAGGCCGCCGCCCGGATCCGGGAGACGGCCGACCGGATCGACGTCCTCATGGCGGTCGCGGGGGTGATGGTCACCCCGGAGCGGCGCGTGGGGCCCGGCTGGGAGTACCAGCTGACCGCCAACCACTTCGGGCACTTCGCCCTGGTGAGCGAGGTGTACCCGCTGCTGCGCGCAGCGCGGGGCGCCCGCGTCGTCGTCTACAGCTCCGCCGGCCACGGCATCTCCGGCATCCGCTGGCACGACCCGCACTTCCGCACCGGCTACGACCGCTGGCAGGCCTACGGTCAGGCCAAGACCGCCAATGTCCTGTTCGCCGTCCACCTGGACGCACTCGGCCGCGACGACGGCGTACGGGCCTTCGCACTTCACCCGGGCAGCATCATCACCGGCCTCCAGCGCGAACTGACGCGCCGCGAACAGGTCGACCTGGGCTGGGTGGACGAGCAGGGAACGGTGATCGGCGAAGGCTTCAAGACCCCGTCCCAGGGCGCCGCGACGGGCCTGTGGGCGGCGACCTCCCCGCTCCTCACCGACCGCGGCGGGCTCTACCTGGAGGACTGCGAGGTGGCCCGGGTCACGGAGGAGACCGGCCCGGTGGGCGACGGCTGGGTCCGCGCCCATGCCGTCGACCCGGCCGCGGCGGAACGGCTGTGGGACCTGTCCGTCGCGGCGACCGGGTCGGGGCCGATCGGCCGGGCCGATCCCGCCCCCGCCCCTTCCTTCCCTTCCTCTTCCTCTTCTTGACGGCTGGAAGTACGACCGGTCAGGGGCGGCCCAGGTCCTGGCCCTGCTGTTCGGCCGCCCCCATCGGCTCGGCCGCTTTGGCGGCGCCCCCGGCCGCGAGCACCGCCATCACCGCCGCCGCCCCCACGGCCACCGCGAACCCCCCGTGCGCGCCGCCCGTGTCCACCACCCGGCCCGCGACCGCCGCGGCCCCCGCCGAGCCCGCAGCGCTCGCCGAGTTGCCCCAGGTGAACGCCTGGGTGAGGACGGCGCGCGGGACCGCTGCCTGCGTGCGTACGGTGGCGAGGATCAGGAGGACCGGGACGGCGAGGCCGGTCAGGGCGAGGGTGGCGCCGACAGCCAGGGGTGCGTCGAGGAAGGTGAGGGGCAGGGCCAGGACCGTCAGGCCCGCCGCTGCCGCCGCCTGACCGCGCTGCGGCGGGACCCCGCGTCCCCAGGTCCCGTAGGCCCAACCACCCACCAGGTTCGTGCAGTTGGAGGCCGCGTAGAGGAGGGAGGCGATGCCCGGCGTGCCGCGACCGGTCGCGTACGCGGCGACCGAGACCTGCATCGCACCGAAGAACACGCCGAGCGCCAGGCCCAGCGCGGCCTGGCGCAGGAACGCGGGGCGGAGCAGGGCGCGTCCGGCGTGCCGGCGTTCGGCGTGCCCGGTGAGGGGCGGCGCGGTGCGGCGCTGGGCGGTGAGGGCGACGCCGCCGCCGATCACGAGGAGCGCGGCGAGCAGCACGCCCGCCTCCGGGTGCCCGCCCGCGGCGAGCACGCCGGCGAGGGCCGGGCCCACCATGAAGGAGACGCCGTTGGCGAGGGCCTCCAGAGCGAAGGCCGTGGTCAGGGCGGTGGCGCGGTCGCCGGAGAGCAGGGCGGACCAGCGGGCCGCGGACAGGGCGCTGAGCTGCGGCAGCGTGGCGCCGATGAGCGCACCGGCGACCGGGTCGGGCGCAGCCCCGGTGAGCAGCAGTGCCACCGCGACGGCGTGCACGGCGAGCGCCCCCGGTACCACCCGCCGCTCCCCGAACCGGTCGACCAGACGGCCGAGTTGGGGCCCGACGAGCGCGTCCGCGACGGCGAACCCGCCGGTGGCGAGGCCGGCGTCCGCGTACGACCCGGTGCGCGCGTGCACCAGCCACACGAGCGCGATCCCGGTCATGGCGATGCCCACGCGCCCGACGGCGGCGGGAACGAAGAAGGCGGCGGCGCCCGACGTGCGCAGCAGTGAGCGGTAGTTGACGGTTGCCGAGGACACGGCGCGTCCCTTTCGCCGCCCGGCGGGACGCGCCACACGGGGTCGTCGGCGTCCGGATGTGCCGACCCGTGGCTGCGCCTGAAGCCGTCCAGTGGTGGCGTGGGCGGGGACGCGCGCCCTGCGCCGACTTCTTCACCGGGCAGATGTCGTACGGAAGTTGGGGGTGGGGTTGCCCACCACGCTACCCGGCGGACTACCCGATCGGTTGCCTCGGGAAACGAACAAGGGAGCAGTTGTTCCCTGGAACAGGTGATCGTCGCTCCAGAGTTTGCATGCGGCGCCCGAGAACAACGATGCTTACGGGGCGCAAGCAACGGGCTGCAGACCGTAGCGACCGCATCGCGATGCAGTGCACGTCCCACACACATGCAACACCGCTAGGAGAACGCTTCACCATGAACCTCATCACCGACATCCTCGCCGGCCTCGCCCACTTCGTCGGCTGGCTGGTGTAACGGCGTCGGACGCCGAAGGCGCCGTCTCCCCCGGTCCCACGGGGAGGCGGCGCCGCCGCGTTTTCCGGGTCCGGTCACACCCCCGGTGCCACCCCGGCCGTCCCCCGCTCGTGCCACCGCTCCCGAAGCCGCGGCGCGACCTCCAGGTGCGGCAGCCCTCCGGAGAGCACGAACTCGTCGACCCCCAACTCGGCATAGGCGAGCAGTCGTTGGGACGCCTCGTGCGCACTGTCACCGTCCGTGAGCGGGACGCGCAGAGCCAGTCGCAGGGCCGGACTGCGGTCGCGTACGCGGGTGACGCGTCCGGCGACGGCGGAGAGCGGCTCGCCCGGTTCGATGCGCAGGACCTGGACGTCCGCGCGGCGCGCGGCGAGGTCCTCGGCGGCCGGTGAGGCGCCGCCGAAGTACAGCGGGACCTTGAACTCGACCGCGGGATCCGCCAGCTGGGCGCCCTCGACCTGGACGTGGTCGCCCTGGAAGTCGACGCGCTTGCCGTCGAGGAGCGCGCGGAGCACGGCCATCACCTCGTCCGTGCGGCCGTAGCGTTGATCGCGGGTCTGCTGATCCCCGTAGAGGAGACCGAGCCGGCCGCCCGCGAACCGGCGGAAGGCGTCCGCCTGTTGGGCCAGCGTCGTGGGGCTCCCGAAGCCCGCGCGACAGCCGATCAGGAAGCCGATGCGCTCCGTCTGGCGACACAGTGCGGGCGCGAGCGTCCACGGGTCGGTGCAGCCGGGGCCGACCGGCGTCACGAGTGAGCCGAAGCCCGCCTGTTCGGCGGCGCGCGCCACCCGCACGAGGCGTCCGGGGTCGCGGCCGTCGCCGCCGGCGGGCAGGAGCCAGTGCAGCAAAGGATGGTTCTCGGGCATGGGAGGGCACCTCGGGTCCGGGTCAACTGCGCGGCGGGAAGCGGCTGGTGTGCGAGATCGCGGCGACGTCAGTCGGTCGGACAGAGCGCCGTCGCGACACGCAGCAGATCCACGTGCCGACGCGAGACGAGGACGAGGAGGACGGGGCCCATGGTCGGCATCCTGTCCGCGCGCCCGCCGCCACGACAAGCCATGTCCCGGATCCCGGACAATCCGATCCCAGCATGCGGGACGACAGGTGGGCCGGTCCGGAACGGAGCCAGGGCTCCGCGCCGGGACCGGCCCGCCTGAACGGACCCGGAACGGCCTACTTGACCCCCACCGCCCGGATCAGCTCCTGGGTGACGCTCGCCCCCTTGTCGTCCTTGGCCGACGCCCGCAGCGAGACCGACTTGGCGCCGCGCGGCACGTCGAGCGTGCCCGTCCAGGACGTGCGGTCGCCGCTCAGCGCGACCTTGGACCAGGTCGCGCCGTCGTCGTACGACACCTGGAGCGAGCCGCCGCCGATCGTGCCCGTGCCGACGGCGTCCGCCACGTACCGCGCGTACAGGCCGACCGGGATGCGGGAGCCCGCGCGGACGTCGCCCGCGAGGTCGGTGTCGACGTCGAAGCCGAGGTTGATGAGGGGCAGGAACACGGACGCGTCACCGGCGGGCCGCGCGGAGCGCACCGTCCACTCGGTGTGCCCGGTGCCGCCCAGGCGCCACTTCGCCGGGTCGAGCGCGGTGTCGGTGACGACCTTGTACGGCTTCTCGGCCGGGTCGGCCTCCCACACGTATCCGGCGGAGCCGACCTGGCGGCCCTGACTGACGCCGTCGGCGAAGACCTCGGTGTACTGGGTCATGCCGCTCTCGCTGCTGTACGCGTCGCCGAACCCGGTGTGGTCGGGCCCGGAGTCGCCCCAGCCGGGGACGTTGAACTGGATCTGGTCGCCGCGCCGTTCCTGCCCCCAGCCGAGCCCGGTGCCCAGCCACGGGTGCCAGACCGGCGCGAACCAGTTCAGCGGGGTGTGCCGGCCGGTGCGGTACGTGACGAGGCCGCCTCGCTCCTCCAGGTCGGAGCCGAGCTGGACGGACTCGTGCCAGGTCTGGCCGCCGGGCTCCATGGACACGTAGTCGGTGCGCCGGCCCGGGAAGTCGTAGCGCTCCTGGAAGCCGAGGCCGATGGTGAAGGCGTCGGTGAGCGAGTAGCGGAACTCGCTGCCCTCCCTCGTCTGCGCTCCGTAGTACGTGGTGTCGACGGCGGCGAGATCGTCGCTGTCCGGCGCGTAGACGAGGCTGCGGTCCGGGATGCCGCCCGGGTAGCCCTTGGACAGGTCGTAGACGTAGCCGGCGTTGTCGGTGCCGGTCAGGGTGAGGCGGTCGCCGCGGCGCGCGAGGGCGAGGAGGCGGTCGAAGTCGGCGTGGGTGACGCTCGCGATCTGGATCGGGCGCGCCGAGCCGTCGTTCTCGTCGTAGAAGCTCGTGTTGAGGCGGCCACGGACGTCGTCGGTGAGGAAGAGCGCCTTGGCGCCCGCGTCCTGCGCGGCCTGGGCGATCTCGGCGGGGGTGCGGGTGCCGTCGACGTGGACGAGGGCGCCCTTGCCCTTGAGGTTCCTGCCCACGTAGTCGGCGGGGGCACCGGCCCCGGCGTTCACGAGGGTGAGACGGCTGCGGCCCTCGATGAGCGTCGAACCCGGCTGCTCCCACACCTCGTTGACCCCGGCGGCGTCGATCCGCGGCTGGGCCTGACGCCAGACGGTCCGGTACTCGTACGTCCCCTCGGTGACCTTCCCGGTGGGCGCGGCGAACAGCGAGTCGTACTTCACGGGGACCTGGACGGCTCCCATGATGTCGGCGCCGCCCGCGACCCGCGCGTACTCCATGACCGCCTGGTGCGGGTCGGTGTCCTGCGGCAGCCGGGCGGCGAGTTCGCGCAGCTTCGTGCCGTCGAGGGTGACCTCCCGGTCCCGGTCGAGGACGACCTCGGGGGCGGCGAGAAGGGCGAGACCGAGCGAGTCGGGGCCGTGGCTGCCGGGCACGTCGAGGAAGGTGGAGAGGTCGTACGTGCCCGGCTTCAGGCGCAGTTGAACGGTTCCGGAGTCACCCACGGCCACCGGGACCGCGTCGGTGCCCCCGGCGAGCTGCTGGTACACGAGGTGCGCGGCGGTGGGCGCGCCGGATCGGTCCTTCACGTGGACGGTGAGCGTGTACCGCTCGTCCTCCTTGACCAGCCCGTACGCGGTGTGCGCGACGACGGCGCCGCCCGAACTGGCCACGATCTGCCCGCTGTCGGTGCCGACGGCGGCCTTGGCGCCGTCGCCGGTGACGGTCGTGGCGGCGGTGCCGTGCGCGGGTACGGTCAGCTTGCTGTCGGCGAGCACGGCGACCCCGCTGCCGCCCTGCACGGAGAGGTCCAACTCCACGTCCGTGTCACCGGAGTTGGTGTACGTGAGCTTCTTGCTGACCGGCTCGTTGTTCTCGTACGGCCACGTGTAGGAACCGAGGTCGACGCTGCCGGTGGCGGTGACCTTCGCGGCGATCGCGTCGGGCACGGACACCCGCCCGGACCCCACCTCGTAGGCGCCTTCGCCGAGTTGCCTGCTCGACGACATCAGCGCGTCCTTCAGCTGGGCGCCGGTCCACTGCGGGTGCTCCTGGGCGAGCAGGGCGGCGACGCCCGCGACGTGCGGCGTCGCCATCGACGTACCGCTCATGGTCGTGTACGCACCCGAGCCGTCGACCAGCGACGAACGGGCCGCGAGGATGTCGACGCCGGGTGCGGAGACATCGGGCTTGAGGCCGTTGTCGCCGGTGCGCGGGCCCTGGCTGGAGAAGTCGGCGCGACGGTCGTCGGCGTCGACCGCGCCGACCGTCAGCGCCGCGTCGGCGGCGCCGGGCGAGCCGATGGTGTACGCGCCGTACGCGTTGCCCGCGGCGACCACGAACAGCGAACCGGTCTCCTGGGACAGGGAGTTGACGGCGGCCGCCATCGGATCGGTGCCGTCGCTCGCCTCCTGGGAGCCGAGGCTCATGGAGACAACCTTGGCCTTGATGTCCTTGGCGGCCCACTCCATCCCGGCGATGATCTGCGACTCGCTGCCGGAGCCCTCGTTGTCGAGGACCTTGCCGACGGCGAGCGTCGCGTCGGGGGCGACACCCTTCTCCTTGCCGTCGGACGCGGCGCCGGAGCCGCCGACGGTCGAGGTCACGTGGGTGCCGTGCCCGTGCCGGTCGGCGACCTCCTCCCCCTCGATGAAGGACTTGGACTCGGTGACCCGCGAGGCGAGATCGGGATGCGACGGGTCGTAGCCGGTGTCGAGGACGGCCACCTTGACGCCCTTGCCGGTAAGACCGGCCGCCCAGGCGTCCGGCGTGCCGATCTGCGCGTTGGACTGCTCCATGGCGCCCTCGACGCGTCCGTCGAGCCACACCTTGCCGATCCCGTCGGCGAACCCGCTCTTCCCGGTGGTCGCCGCGTTCCAGAACGTACGGCCCTTGTCGGCGTCCAGGGCTGCGCCGCCGATGCTGGCGAGCGTGCGGGTGCGTTCGGCGCCCTTGGGTGCGAGGGCGGCGGCGCGGGCGGCCTTGCCGCCATAGGTGACGATCAGCGGGGTCGCGTCGGTCTTCGTGTCCGCGAGCCCCTGCCGTATCAGCCCGCTGACGTCGAAGAGGCGGGCGTCGAGGGTGCCGGCCTCCAGATAGGGCCGCGCCTCGTCGGGCACCACGCTCACCTCGCCGCCCGACACCTGCGTCCGGACGGCACCGGTCGCACCTTTCGCGCGGTCGACGGTGACGGTCCGCTTGCCGCCGCCCAGGTCGGTCACGGTCACCTTGTCGCCGGTCACCAGGGTCACGGTGTGCGCGGCGGCCACGGCCTTGCCGCCGTGCGCCGGTTCCGGCGCCGCCTGGGCCCCCGGGGCGGGGAGCAGCGCGAACGCGACACCGGCGGACAGCAGGGCGGCGCCACGTCTCGCGACAGGTCTCGCGGCAGGTCCTCTGGTCATCGTTGCCTCTCTTCGTAGGCCTCGGTGCGGAGTGGTACCCGAGTACGTAAGAGATTCTCAAGAGGCTTGTGTTACGCGGAAGTTGACGACCCCTGGCGGGAAGCTGCCCTGGCGCTTTCTCGCCAACGAACGCCACAATGGCCACAGGCAGGACGGAACGGAACGCACAGGGCACGGAGCACGGAGTACGGGGGCGGCACGTGGACGGCATGGACGGTCTGGTGGAGTTCAAGGTCGACGGGAGCGGGACACCGGTCCTGTTCGAGGCGGCCGGTGACGACGAGTCGGCGGGCGCCCGCCTGGTGGCCCGCGGCACCGGCCCCGTCCAGGCGTCGGCCACCTTCGAAACAGCTCTGGACTCGGTGCGCTCGGCGGCCCAGTCGGCTCTACGGGTCCTGCGCGACGGCCCGCTCTCGCCCGACGGCGTGGAGATCGAGTTCGGGGTGAAGCTGTCGGCGGAGGCGGGCGCCTTCATCACCAAGGGCACGGCAGAGGGCCACTTGGTGGTCCGCCTGACCTGGACCCCGGCCAGCCCCGCTGATGGTCAGCCCGGACAGGGGCGCGGGGAACTGCGCGCCCAGCCGCAGACAACCCGCACAGGCCACGACGACCCTGACCCGGCAGACGCGACCGCCACGACCCCGCGAACCGAGACCCCCCGCCCATGAGCGGAGCCAAGTGGCAGGTCAGAGTGGAAAGCGGCCGCCAAATAGGCGCCGGTTTCCTGGTTTCCGCGCGCACCGTCCTGACCTGCGCCCACGTCCTCACCCCGGACGCGCAGGTCACCGTGACGTTCCCCCAGCTTCCGGCCGAGCCCCCGGTAGGGGCCCGCGTCCACACCCACGGCCCCTGGGCGGGCGGCCCCACCGACCGCGGTGACCTCGCCGTCCTCACCCTCGACCGGGACGTCGACGCGGCGCCCGCCGAGTTCGCCGCGCCCGACGCCGCGTTCGGCGACCCGGCCCCGCGCCTGGTGGCGTACGGGTTCCCGGACGGCTACGACGAGGGCACGATCGCCGAGTACCGCGCCAAAGCGGATCTGCTCGTCCGCGACGAGTGGGTCGAGCTCGTCGCGTTCGACGGCCACGGCCAGCCCCTGGCCCACGGCTTCAGCGGCGCGGCCGTCACCCTCGCGGGCTCGCACCGCGTCGTCGGCATGGTGACGGCGACGACCGGCGGCCGGGGCGTCCTCACCGGCCGGATGCTGCCGCTGGGCGTGATGGCCCGCTACTGGCCGGACCTGGCCGACCGCATCCCCGCCGGCCGTCCCGGAGAGGCCGCGTGCCACCGCAGGGACACGGGCCGCCTGCACGCCCTGATCGAGAAGGCGACCCGCTCGCACCTCGACTGCGACCCGGAACGCCTGTACCGGTACGCGGTGGGCGAGTTCGGCCCCGATGTGCCGCCCGGCGGGTTCGCGTCCCTGTGGGCGGCGGCCGTGTACGTCCTGTCGGAGGTCCCGGAGGCGGAGCCCGCGGCCCGTTTCGCGCAGCGCCTCGAAGAGCTGCTCGACGCGCCGGAGCCGGCCGCCGCCCGGCCCCGCTGGACCCCGGTCCTGGTGGAGGTGCAGCGCAGCGGCGCGGGCGAGGAGCACGCGCTGGTCGAGGTGTCCGCGTACAGCGAGGGCCGGCGCCACCCGGTCGCCTCGGACACGATCCGGGAGACGGAGGTCGCCTCGTACGTCGGGGACGTCATGGACGAGGCGCTGGCCCGTCTCCCGCCCGGCACCGACGACCTGGTGGCGTTCACGCTGCCGCCCAAGTGGCTGAACTGGCCGGTGGACAGCTGGCCCTCGGGCCCCGACGACCCGACGCCGCTGGGCTGCGCCTACCCGGTCGTCATCACGCACCCGGCCCGCAGGAACGCGGGGCCGCAGCGCCGCCTGGCCCGCCGCTGGAAGGACGCGGCGGGGCAGCGGGTCCGTACGGTGCACCGCGTCGACTGCGACGACGGCGCGACGCCCGTGAGCCAGCGGGACCTGCGCGCCGCCGACGTGGCGGGCTTCGCCCGGCCGCCCGCCGCCGGCGCCGCCGACCAGCGCTTCGACGCGGCGCTCACCAAGCCGGTCCCCGCCCTGCTGTGGCCGCGCACCGGCTGCTCCGGCGACCACCCGCCCGGGACGCCGTGCGCGGGCACCGCCTTCCTGGACGAGCTGGCGCCCTACGTCCATGGCGCGACCCTGGACGAACTGCCCTACACCATCATGGAGTTACGGGAGGAAGCACAGGGGGACGAGGGGCACTGGGCCGGTGACGTACAGCTGCTGTGGGACGCCCCGCACTGCTTCCCCGGCCCGCACGGCCCGGCGCCCCGCCACTGCTCCCCCGTATCCCCTGTATCCCCTGTATCCCCTTAGCCCGACCACGCCCGCCCCACCGACGGAGACGACGGAGAGCGCACCCCATGCCCGAGTGGCCCGTGTACACCGGCGCGAACGAACCGCACGACGGCATCGCCCGGCTGCCCGCACCCCCGCCCTGGCGTGCCTTCGACGGGGGCCCGCCGCTGCCCCCGCCCGCCGACGGCGACGACGACGCGGCCGTCTCACCGGACCGGGTGCACCGCGCCCACACCTACCGCGCGGGCCCCGAGAGCGTCCAACTCGTCAACGCCGCCCTGTACTTGAGGCGCCCCCTGCTCGTCACGGGGCCGCCCGGCACCGGCAAGTCGTCCCTCGCGTACGCGGTCGCCCGCGAGCTGAAGCTCGGCCCGGTCCTGCGCTGGAACATCACGAGCCGCTCCACGCTCGCCGACGGCCTCTACCAGTACGACCCGCTCTCGCGCCTGTATGCGGCCCGCGAGGCGGGCACGATGCGCGTCGAGGACCATCTGCGCCTCGGCCCCCTCGGCACGGCGCTGCTCCCCTACGAGCGGCCGCGCGCCCTGCTGGTCGACGAGATCGACAAGAGCGACCTCGACCTGCCCAACGACCTCCTCAACGTCCTGGAGGAGGGCCAGTACGAGATCCCCGAACTGGCCCGTGCGGGCGGCGAGTCGGAGGTCCGCATGGACGGCGGCAGCGACCTGAAGGCGCCGATCAGGCGCGGCCGGGTGCGGTGCCGGGCGTTCCCGTTCGTCGTCCTGACGAGCAACGGGGAGCGCGAGTTCCCGCCCGCGTTCCTGCGCCGCTGCGTCACGCTGCGGCTGCACCGCCCCGACGAGACCCAGCTCGCCGAGATCGTCCGCGCCCACCTCGGCGAACCCGACGCCGACGCGCGGGCCCTGATCTCCCGCTTCCTGTCGCGCTCCCGCACCGGCGAGCTCGCCACGGACCAGCTCCTCAACGCCATCTACCTCACCGGCGCCGCGGGCCTGGACGCCCCCACCCGCGACGCGCTGGCGCACCGCCTGATGCCGCGCCTCGACGGTTCCCCCGACAGCGATGCGCACTGAACTGGCCCGCCTTGCCGCGCTGTTGAGCGACGCGGCGGACGGCACGCCGCCGACACCGGTCGAACTCGCCGAAGTCCTGTGGCTGGCAAGGCAGTTGGAGGGAGAGCCGGAAGAGGAGAAGCCGCCGGCGCCACAGCCGGCCGAAGCGCCCGCTCGCCCCGTCCCAGAGCCCTCGCCACCACCGCCCGCCCCCGCCGGACCACCGCCCCGGCGCCCGCCCCTCCCGGCCCCCGAGCCCGACCCGCCGCGCCCCGAACCCGCCCTGGTCCCCCTCTACGTAGAGGAGTCCCCGGAGCCGACCCCCGCATCGCTCCTGACTCCGGCGCCACCGATGCTGCGCCACCCCCTGGCACTCCAGCGCGCCCTGCGCCCCCTCAAGCGCCGGGTCCCGTCGGCGTCCGGGCGTCCGGTCCTCGACGAGGCGGCCACGGCGGACCGCATCGCCCGGCTCGGCGCGCCCCCCGACACCTGGCTGCCGGTACTGCGCCCCGCGCCGGAGCGCTGGCTGCGGCTCGCCCTGATCCACGACACGGGCCCGACGATGCCGATCTGGCGCCCGCTGCTGCGCGAACTGCACGCGGCGCTCACCCAGTCGGGCATCTTCCGCACCGTGACGGTGCACCGCGCGACGCCCGACGGCCGCGTCCCGCACCTGACGCTGCCGCGCGACGGCCGCACGGCGGTACTGCTGCTCAGCGACTGCACGGGCCCGCAGTGGCACCCCGGCGAGGCGGCGGACCGCTGGTTCCGCACGCTGCACGCCCTGGCGCGCCGTACTCCGCTCGCCGTGCTTCAGCCGCTGCCCGAGCACCTGTGGCACACGACGGCACTGCCCGCCGTGCCGGGCCGCTTCGCCTCCGCCCATGCGGCGCCGCCACTGCCCGCGCTCCGCTTCACGCCGTACGACCCCGAGGACGCGGCCGGCCGCCCGCCACATTCGCTCGCGCTGCCGGTCCTGGAGACGTCCCCGCTCTGGCTGGCCAACTGGTCGCGGCTGATCGGTGCGCCGAGCGGCGCCCACGTCCCGGGCGCCGCAGCCTGGCTGACGCCCCGGCCGCTCACGCGGGGCCGGCCCGCCGAGGCGCCACCGCTCACCCCGGAGGACCTGGTGCGCGGCTTCCGGGCGACGGCGTCCCCCGAGGCCTACCGCCTCGCCGGGCACGTGGCGGTCGGCGTCCCGCACCTGCCGGTGATGCGCCTGGTCCACGCGGCCCTCGAACCCGACCCGCGCCCCCAGCACCTCGCCGAGGTCATCCTCAGCGGCATGCTGACGACGGTCCCGGGCCCGCCCGGCTCGTACGCCTTCCGCGACGGCGTCCGCGACCTCCTCCTGCGCTCCCTGCCGCGCTCGGCCCGCGGCCGCACGACCGCGTTCCTGGCCCGCGTCGGCGGCCTGATCGACGAGCGCGCGGGGCGGGGCGCGGGCGAGTTCCGGGCGACGACGCGGGGGGTGGAGGGGGAGGCGTTCGCCGCGGTCAGCGAGGACAGCGTGCGGCGGCTCTCGGCAGGCCGGCGGATGCTCGGCGGCCGCTACCGCCTGGTGCGGCGGCTGCGACCGAACGGGTCGTTGTGGGAGGCCCGCGACCTGGACCTGGAGCGGCGAGTGGTGGTGCGGCTGCACGGACCGCGCGACGCCGGGGAGTTCTTGCGGGCGGCACGCGTCCTGTCCCGGCTCGTCCACCCGAACATCGTCCGGCTGCTCGACTTCGGCATCGCCGACGACGTGCCGTACACCGTCCTGGAGCCTGTGGACGGCGTGGCCCTCAACACCCTTGCCGCACCGCAGGGTTACCACCTCCCGGGGAACCTCCTGGACACGGTCGCCCGGTCGCTGGCCCAGGCGCTGGTCGCGGTGCACGAGGCCGGTGTCACGCACGGCGCGGTCGACATGACCCGAGTGATGCTGCTGCCGGACGGCAAGGTGAAGCTCTCCCTGTTCCAAGTGGGCCGCACCGAGGGGGCTGCGGGCCGCGAGGACGACCTGCGCCGGCTCGCCCGTCTCCTGGACCAGTTGGGGGCCCCGCCCACCGGCCTCTCCTCGCCGGACCCGGTGCGCCGTACGGCCGCCCTGACCCGGCTCGCCGAGGGCATCCCCGCCATGCCCGAGCGGGACCGGTACACGTTCACGCTGCTGGGTCCGGTCCGGGCCGACCTGCTGACTCCGGACGGGCGCTCGCACCCCGTGCCCCTGCACACGGCCGAAACCCGGGCCCTGTTGGCGATGCTGCTCCTGAAGCCCGGCACCGTGGTCACGCACGCCGAGCTGACCCGGGGGATCTGGGGCACCGAGTCTGCCGGGCAAGGCCCGTCCGAGACCGCCGTACTCGCCGCCCGGCTCCGCCGCGAACTGGGCGGCATCGCCACACTGCCCGACGGCTGCGCCCTGCACACGAGCACCGACACGGTGGACATCGCCCGCTGCCAGTCGCATGTCGCCCACGCCGAACGGCTGCGCGCGGAAGGCGACTTGGCCGCCGCGCGCAGGCACGTGACGGTCGCCCTCTCCGCCTTCCGCGGCACCCCCCTCGACGGAGTCCCCGGCCCCGCCGCCCGCACCGCCCGCACCCGCCTCACCCAGCTCCGCCTGACCCTCCACCGCACCGCGGCCGAACTCGACCTGGACCTGGGCGAGCCCGAGCGCGCCGCCGAAGCCCTCGCCCCCCTCGTCCGCGAGCACCCGTCCCGCGAGGACTTCCGCCGCCTCCAGATGATCGCCCTGCGCCAACTCGGGCGAACCGACGAGGCGTTGGAGGCGTACGAGCAGTACGAGGCCCTGGGCGGCCGCACCGGCCCCGCACTGGAGGAGCTGCACCGCGACCTCCTCGCGGACCGCGCGAGGGCGAGCGCCGAGGCCCGCGTCCACACCACGGTCACCTTCGACTTCACGTACGACGACGACTTCACGTACGACGACGTCCGCCCCCCGGACACCCCGTCCGCGCTCGGCCGCGTCGTGACCGGCCTGATCACCGAGGCCGGGCTGACCGCCCGCGAACACGGCCTCACCACCTCCGGCGACAGCATCGACGTCCTGGTGAAGACGGCACCCGCGGCAGGCCGCCTGCTGTCCGCCACCTTGAACCGGCTCCGAGGCCACCTGTCCCAACTGTCGGGCGCACTCGGCCTCGTGGTCGTGTTCTGGCCGGTCGCGGAGGCGAACCGGCCCGAGGCCGGCACCCTCCACCACGACTTCTTCCCGACCCGCCGGGAGGCCACCGTGGTGGCCTCGCCCGGCCTGTACGCGCTCCTGCCGGAGGCCGACCGCGCCGCGCTGCGTCCCGTGGGCACCCCGCCCGCGTACTGGCTCTGGTCCCAGGACCTCCCGGAGAACGCCGCCGACGACGCCGACGACACCCCGGTCAGCGGCCCGTACCCGCTGCCCGACGACGGCTCGCTGCCGCGCCCCACGGCCCCGCGCACGATCATCGTCCACCGCCGCCCCGACCGCAGCCTCACCCTGACCCCGCCCGAAGAGACCGAGCTTGCCTGGGAGTTCTTCGAGGTGGACCTGAGGGAGCGGACTGTGGTGGTGACCGCCGCAGGCGTGGAGGCGCAGGCGCTGGTGCGGGTCGACGACCCCTTGGAGGCCGTCGCCTCCCGCACCACGAGCCCGGCCACGGCCCTCACCGAGCGCCTGGAGACGGAGGCGTCCCGTCTGCCCGCCCCGCTGGACACGGAGGAACTCCGACGCCGCCTCGACCTCCGGCCGCTCCCGGGGTACACGGTCCGCTGGCACCTCCCCGCGGCCGGGCCCGAACCCGGCCCGCGTGCGGCCACGACCACCGCCGGTCCCGCCCGCCCCCGCCTCGTCACCGACACCCTCACCAGCGCCGAGGTCTACCTCCTCGGCTTCGACGGCCTCCTCCTCGACCTGTACGCCCGCAAGGACCTCCGCGCGGCCGCCGCCCGCGAGCTCACCGCGTTCGCCGCCGAACTCCGCGACCCCGAGGACGCGTTGAGCGGCGACCCGCTGGGCGAGCGCCTCGAACTCGGGGTGCACCCCCTCGACGTCCTGCGCGCCTTCGCCGACCGCCCCCGCGTGGGGATCCCCCTCGGCAGGCGCCTCGACGAACTGGAACTGCGCGCCCTGCGCACCGCGCGCCCGTACCGCGAGGCGGACCTCCTCGTGCGCGCGCTGAACTCCACGGGCCGCCCGGTCTCGGTCGTCTCCGACGTCGCCACGCACGTCATCTCGTCCTACCTGCAAGGCCGTTCACTGGCGGTACGTGCCGGCGCGCACGGCCGCACCTCCGACCCGACCCGCCTCATGCCGCACCCGGACGTCCTGAACCGCGCACTGCTCCAGCCGGGCTCCCCCACCCCGCACGGCGTCCTGATCGGCTCGTCCCCCGCCGAACTGCGCGCCGCCCGCGCCATCGGCCTGCCCTTCGTCGGTTACGCCCCGACACCCCACGCCACCAAGCGCCTGATGGACGAGGGCGCCCTCCACGTCGTACGCCACCTCACGGAACTCGTCGACGCGGTACGCGGCACCGCCCGCTAGAGCCACTCGGCGACCCCCAGCCACACCGCCACCCCCGCGACCACCAGCAACCCCACATTCAGCCCGATCACCCGCGCCTCCCCCCGCACCAGGTGCAGCACCGTCCCCCCGACCTGTACGAGCACCAGCCCCACCGCCGCGGCCACCGCGAGCCCCTCCGCGATCCCGGTCAGCGGCGGCAGGATCAGGCCGAGGGCGCCGAGGATCTCCAGGGCGCCGATGGCCCGTACGTACGGCATGGGTATCCGGTCGACCCAGGCCATCATCGGGCGCAACTGCTCCTGCGTCTGAAGCACTTTCTTGCCGCCCGCATAGGCGTAGAACACGGCCAGCAGACCGGCGACGATCCAGTACCCGACATGCATGACGGCCTCCCGGGCCAATGGTTACGAACCGTAAGTTGCCCCATGATGAGTGACTGAGCGAAGGCCTGCAAAAGGCACACAGATGTGCGTGAGGCACACAGGACTGTCGAGGAGACGGCGTGGAGGAGTACCACCACACCTGCATGATCAGGGGCGACGGCGGGCGGGCGATCCGCGCGATCCTGGACCGGATCTGCGACAAGTGGACGATGCTGATCGTGGCCACGCTCGACGGCGGCCGGATGCGGTTCACCGAACTCAAGGAGCACATCCCCGGCATCTCGCAGCGGATGCTCACCCTGACCCTGCGCAACCTCGAACGCGACGGTCTCGTCTCCCGCACCGCCTACGCGGAGGTGCCGCCCCGCGTCGAGTACGAACTCACCGCCCTGGGCAAGAGCCTCATCCCGCCCGCCCTGACGCTCGCGGGCTGGGCCATCGAGCACAACGGCGAGATCCTGGCCAGCAGGGAGACGTACGCCGCCCGCGAGAAGTGAGCCCCGGCCGCCGCGGCAGCGACCCGGGGCCCGGGTGGTCATCGGATTTTTCACCCGCTCGGCCCCGCCCCGCCCGGCCCATCCCAGCGCGCGCCCCGCGGACCCTGCCCGCACGATGCCAGGAGGACCGCGGACCCGTGGTCCGCCCACGGTCTGCGCTCTCGGGAGGATCTGCCATGACCGTCAGTCTGGAGCAGTTGCGCCGCTGCCACTTCGCCGTCGACCTGGGTGCCGCGCGCACCCGCGTCTACGTCAAGGGCGCCGGCCTCGTCGTCGACGAACCGAGCTGCGCGGCGGTCAACACCCGCACCGGCGCCCTGATCGCGGTCGGCGAGTTCGCGGAGAAGATGACGGGCCGCACGCCGTCCTACATCCGCGTCGTCCGGCCCGTCTCCGGCGGCACCGTCGTCGACATCGAGATGGCCCAGCGGATGCTGCGCCACCTGCTCGGCGAGAAGCTGCGCCGCACGCTGCGCCGCAAGCCCCGGCTGCGCGCGGCGGCCTGCACCCCGCACGACGCGGACCCGCTGGCGCAGCGCGCGGCCGTCGAGACACTGGTCGGCCTCGGCGCGCGCCGCGTCGAACTGGTCGACACCCTCATCGCGGCGGCCGTCGGCTGCGGCCTGCCCGTCGAGCAGCCCGAGGCGACGATGATCATCGTCTGCGGCGCGGCGACCACGCAGATCGCGGTCCTCTCCCTCGGCGCGATCGTCACGGCGGACCGGGTGCCGGTCGGCGGTGACGCCATCGACCACGCGGTCGTCCAGCACCTGCGCCAGCAGCACGAGTTGATGCTCCCTTCGCAGTCCGTACGCCCTTTGCAGCTCGCCCTGAGCGGCAACGGCCTCACCCCGCACGGCCCCGAGCAGACCGAGATCCACGGCCGCGACGTGGCGACGGGCCTGGCCCGCTCGGTGCACGTCGACACGTCCGCCGTGCGCCGCGCGATCCACACCCCGCTGACCGCCGTCCTCGACGGCATCGGCAAGGTGCTGCGCGACTGCCCGCCGGACCTGGTCGCCGACCTCGCGGACCGCGGCATCATGATGGTCGGCGGCAGCGCCCTGCTGCCCGGCCTCGACCAGATGCTGCGCGACGCGACGGGCATGCCGGTGCACATCGCCGAACGCCCCGACGTGTGCGCGGTGCAGGGCCTCGGCGCGATGATGGAGGGCCGGATCCAGCCGCTGGTCCTCGACCCGCTGGCCGGCTGACGACCGTACGAGAACGCGGGGGCACCCGGAACGATGAGCGCGACCGCACCCGCCCCGGGGCCCGGTGTCCCCGCCGGCCTCTCCGTCCTCCTGGAGGCCGTGCTCAGTGTCGGCACCGACCTCGAACTGCGGTCCGTGCTCCAGCACTTGGTGGACAGCGCCGCCGCGCTGACCGGCGCGGCGCACGGCGTCCTCGGCGTCTTCGACCCCGGGCACGGCACCGTGGTGGTCGAGGAGGTCACCACCGGCGAGGCGCAGCCGGTGCTCCCGCCGGACGAGGCCGCCGACGCCGTCGTGCACGAGCCGGACGTCCTCGCCGTCCCCATCCACGTACAGCAGACGGTCTTCGGGCGCCTGCGCCTGACCGGCAAGCGCTCCCCGGGCGGCTTCACCGACGACGACCTCGACCTGCTGCGGCTGCTCGCCACGCAGGCGGGCATCGCGATCGGCAACGCCCGCCTGTACGAGACCGCCAAGCAGCGCGAGCGCTGGATCGAGGGCGCGGCCGCGGTCACCACGGCGCTGCTCACCGGCCGCGCGGACGACGCCCTGACCGCGGTCGCCGAGCGGGCGCGGCTGCTCGCCGACGCGGCGGCCGGCGTCGTGTTGCAGCCGACGGAGGCGGGCGGCATGGAGATCGTCGCCGCGTCGACGACGGACGATCCGCACGGGCTGCTCGGTACGACGATCCAGCCCGGCAGCGCGGTCCTGGCCCAACTCCTCACCGGGGAACCGGTGTTCATCGAGGACTCGGCGACGGACCCCCGGATGACGACGGAGGTCCGCTCCCGGTTCGGGCCGAGCATGATGCTGCCCCTCCAGGCGGGCGGAAAGCTCATCGGCACGCTCGCCCTGCCGCGCTCGCGCGGCGCCCGCCCGTACACGTCGGTCGACCATCTCCTGGCCACCCAGTTCGCCTCGCAAGCGGCGCTCGCCCTTGTCCTCGCCGACGCGCAGGCGGGCCGCGAGCGCCTGGCCGTCTTCGAGGACCGCGACCGCATCGCCCGCGACCTGCACGACCTGGTCGTCCAGCGGCTCTTCGCGACGGGCATGATGCTGGAGTCGACGCAGCGCCGCACCCAGGTCGAGGACGTCCGCGAGGCGCTCGCCCACGCGGTGGACGAGCTGGAGTCGACGATCCAGGAGGTCCGCACCACGATCTTCGCGCTCCAGCAGCCGCCCGCCGACGCCCCGACGACGTTCCGCGGCAAGGTCCTGCGCGAGACGGCGGGCGCCGCCGCGATCCTCGGCTTCGCCCCCTCCGTCCACTTCCACGGCCCGGTCGACGCGACCCTCACCGACCAGGTCCAGGGCCACCTCCTCACGGCCCTGCGCCGCGCCCTCGCCACGGCGTCGCGCCGCTCCCCCCTCTCCCGTATCGACGTCACGGTCGACGCCGAGGCGACCCTGCCGGACGGCCGCCCCGGCGTCCGCCTGACGGTGTCGGACGACGGCGCCAGGGACGACGGCGCGGCCACGACGACGGTCACCTGGCAGTCCCCGCCCTGACCCGCGCCTGGCCGCACCGGGTGACACCGCGCCCCGGTCGTGATCGGCCGCCCCCGCCGGCGCCCCCTCCCGGGGACATGACAGCCATTCAGACCGGCGGATGACGGGGACCCGACGCCCACCACGGACGGACCTGCGCCGCCCTCGCGGCGACCGGCGGCGTACGACGCCCCGCGCGTCCCTGGTGCTCAGCCCACCGGCCCCGGCGGCGCCCCGGCGGACCGCGAGGAGATCGGCCTGGACGCGGTCCGCTCGCGCACCGCCCGCGTGATGACGTCGGCCGTGGACGCGCTGGACGGGCGGCTGATGTGGTCCGGCACCGCGGACGCCGCTGAAGGGCAGGACATCGTCGCCACGCTGGAGACCGGCTGCGACGACACGACCGGGGACGCGGTCCTCGGCGGCCAGTTCATCCGTGGTGGAGCCCGCCGGCCCCGCCGCCGCTCGGCGCCCCGTCTGCACGGGCACGAAGGGGCTCAACGTCATCGACGTCCTGGTCGCCGCCCTCGTCAGCGAGGCCCTCACCGACAGCGCCGCCAAGGTCCGCCTGCGCCTGGCGCACACGGCCCGGTGGCCGGCTGTCCGCCCGCCTCGACGCGGCGAGCCAGGGGCGGTCGCCGACCCGCGCGACAAGTACGGCGCCGACCTGGTGTCCGTCCTCGCGGGCGGCCGCACGGCGCACCCCACCGCGGTATTCCGTTGCGGCTGCACCCCCGACACGCCCTAGGCTGACCGGATTCCACCGCGGGAGGGGCGAACCACCTTGCAGGCACCGGAGTTCGCCCGGGCCAGGGCCGCGGCCCTGGCCACCGCCGCCGCCCTCGGCCTCCCCGCCGACGACGCGCTCGTCCTGCACGACTCGAACAAGCTGACGCTGCGTCTGCTGCCCTGCGACGTCGTGGCCCGCGTGGCACCGGCGGCGCACCGGATCGCCGGGTTCGAGACCGGCCTCGCCCTGCGCCTGGCCGAGGCCGGCTGCCCGGTGGCCGCACTCGACCCGCGGTCCGGGCCGCGCGTCCACGAGCGCGACGGTTTCGACATCACCCTGTGGACGTACTACGCACCGGCGGGCCCGGCCGCGCTCTCCCCGGCCGACTACGCCGCCGCGCTCCACCGCCTGCACACGGGCCTGCGCACCCTCGACGTCCCGGCACCGCACTTCACGGACCGCGTCGCGCAGGCCCGGCGCCTCCTTGCGGACCGCGACCGCACCCCGGCCCTCGCCGACGCGGACCGGGAGCTGCTCGGTGACACCCTGCGCGAACTGAGCCGGACGGTCGCCGAGCACGGCGGCGCGGAGCAACTGCTGCACGGCGAACCGCACCCGGGCAATCTCCTCGCCACGCGGAGCGGCCCGCGCTTCATCGACTTCGAGACGTGCTGCCGGGGCCCGGTCGTCTTCGACGTCGCCCACGCGCCGGAAGAGGTCGGTGCGCGCTATCCGGCCATCGACCGGGACGTGCTGCGCGCGTGCCGGATCCTCGTCCTCGCGATGGTCACCACCTGGCGCTGGGACCGGGACGATCACCTGCCCGACGGGCAGCGCCTGGGCACGGAGTGGCTGGCGCGGATCCGGGATGCCGCCCATGGAGTGACAAATGACCCGCCACTGTTTTAGTGACGGGCCATCAGGTTACGTACAGGCAGGTCAGAACGATTCTGCTCTACCAACCTTGGTGGGGCGGGTGGGACTCGAACCCACGGCCGACGGATTATGAGTCCGCTGCTCTAACCGGCTGAGCTACCGCCCCGTCACGGCGTGGCGCGTACAAGTGTGCGCGCCGTCTGCCGCAGCATAGCCGCTCATACGATCTCCTGCCTCGGATGGTTCGGCTCTGCACGACCTTGAGGACTCCGCAGGTACGCGCACGGTTCCACCCGGCACGAAAAAGCCCCCCGGCGTGTTCACCGAGGGGGCTTGTTCGATGGCTCTCCCGACTGGACTCGAACCAGTAACCTGCCGGTTAACAGCCGGCTGCTCTGCCAATTGAGCTACAGGAGACCGAGCTCCCCCGACTGGACTCGAACCAGTAACCTGCCGGTTAACAGCCGGCTGCTCTGCCAATTGAGCTACAGGGGAATGTCTCGTTGCTTCGAACGTACCTACCTGGGTACTTGCCAGGCGGCGTGCGCTCGCTGCGACACATACATTAGCGCAAGCAGGGGGGTGCTCCGCCAATCGGTATCCCCCCTGCGATCACCGAGCCTGTCAGGAACGACGTCGAACCTCGCTACGGAAGGGTGGCCGACATGCGCTACCGGCTCACATTCATCGCCGGTCTGGCCCTGGGATACGTGCTGGGGACGCGGGCCGGGCGCGAGCGGTACGAGAAGTTGAAGAAGACCGCACGCGAGATCTCCCAGAACCCGACCGTGCGCAACACCGCCGAGTCCGCCGCGCAGCAGACGCGGGTCTACGCCGGCAAGGCGTTCCACTCGGTGAGCGAGAAGGTCGAGGGCAAGGTCCCGGACTCGGTGGCCGACCGCGTCCGGTCGCTGCGGGACCGCGGCGGCAGGGCCGAGGACGACGACTGGGGCACCAGCAACACGTAGCGGTACGGGAGTGGCGCGCGGTACGGCAGAATTTCAGGCATGGGGATAGTCGCCGGGCTGGACAGTTCGCCCGATTTCACGCGCATTGTCGTTTGTGACGCGGACACCGGGGCGGTGCTCCGGCAGGGGTACGCCCCGCATCCGCTGGAGACCGCCGAAGGGGGCGGTCGGCCCTCCGACGTGGATCCCCAGGCCTGGCTGCTCTCGCTCGGCGAGGCCGCGGGCGGCGGGCTGCTCGAAGGCGTGCAGGCCATCGGCGTCTCGGCGCAGCAGAACGCGCTGGTGCCGATGGACTCCCAGGGCAACACCGTGCGCCCCGCCCTGGTGGGCGGCGACAAGCGGGCGCAGGTGGCCGCCGCGGATCTGATCGACCGGCTCGGCTCGCGCGAGGCGTGGGCCGAGGCCGTCGGGAGCGTGCCGCAGGCAGCCCTGCCGATCGCGAAGCTGCGCTGGCTCGCGCGGGCCGAGCCGGAGAACGCCCAGCGGGTGGGCCTGCTCATGCAGGCCCACGACTGGCTGGTGTGGCAGCTGCTCGGGCGCCCCGCGCGCCGGACCACCGACCGGGGCGGCGCCTCGGGCACCGGGTACTGGTCGGCGGCGAGCGGTGCGTGGCGGCCCGACCTCGTGGAGCTGGCGCTCGGGCAGCAGGCGGTCCTGCCGGAGGTGCTCGGTCCCGGCGACGCCGCGGGGACGACCCCGGAGGGGCTGATCATCTCGGCCGGTACCGGGGAGACCATGGCCGCCGCCTTCGGGCTCGGGGTGCAGGCCGGGGACGCCGTGGTGTCGCTCGGGGCCTCCGGTTCCGTGATGGCCGTGCACCATGAGGCGCTGGTCGACTCCAGTGGCGCCATTACGTCGCTCGCCGACGCGACCGGCATGCATCTGCCGGTGGTGCATACGTTGAACGCGGTGCGGGCGCTGCGCGGGACCGCGGAGATGCTCGGTCTCGACGGAGGGCCCGAGGAACTGTCGGACCTCGCCATGAAGTCGACGCCGGGCGCCCACGGACTCGTACTCCTGCCGTATCTGGAGGGCGAGAAGACGCCGAATCTGCCGCACACCGCCGGGACGCTGAGCGGGCTGCGGCGGGAGTCCATGAAGCCCGAGCATCTGGCGCGGGCCGCCTTCGAGGGCATGCTGTGCGGGCTCGCGGACGCGCTGGACGTGCTGCGCGGGCGGGGGGTGCAGGTGCGGCGGGTGTTCCTGCTCGGGGCGGCGGCCGAGCTGCACGCCGTGCAGGCCGCGGCGCCGATGCTGTTCGGCACGCAGGTCGTGGTGCCGCAGCCCGCGGACTACGCGGCGATCGGTGCGGCGCGGCAGGCCGCGTGGGCGCTGAGCGGGCAGCTGCCGATGTGGCAGGGCGCGGCCACGCAGGTCTTCGAGCCGGGCGAGGAGCTGCCCGTCGGACAGGCGGTGCGCCAGCAGTACCGGGCGGTGCGGGAGCAGATCCACCCGGGCGCGTTCGCGTGAACGCCCCCGGCGGTCTTTGAACGCTCTTGGGTTAATCGGTTGAGGTAACACGGGTGGAGTGTCCGACGATAGGGGTCAGTGCCGTCTTCCACCGCCGACCACCGAGAGACCGAGCGTGCTCATACGACTCCTGCGGACCCATCTCCGCCCGTACAAGAAACCCATCGGGCTACTGGTGCTGCTGCAGTTTCTGCAGACCTGCGCCGCGCTGTACCTGCCCACTCTGAACGCGGACATCATTGACAACGGTGTCGTCAACGGCGACACCGGCTACATCCTGAGCTTCGGCGCCCTGATGCTGGGCGTCACCGTCGTCCAGGTCGTCTGCAACACCGGCGCCGTCTACTTCGGCGCCCGCACCGCCGCCGCCCTCGGGCGGGACATGCGCTCCGGGGTCTTCGACCGGGTGCAGTCCTTCTCGGCGCGCGAGGTCGGCCACTTCGGGGCGCCGTCGCTGATCACCCGGACCACGAACGACGTGCAGCAGGTCCAGATGCTGGTGCTCATGGGCTTCACGCTCATGGTGTCGGCGCCGATCATGTGCGTCGGCGGTGTGGTCATGGCCCTCGGGCTCGACGTGCCGCTGTCGGGCGTGCTGCTCGCCGTGCTGCCCGTGATGGCGGTCGTGCTCTCGCTGATCATCCGCAAGATGCGCCCGCTGTTCCGGTCCATGCAGGTCAAGCTGGACACCGTGAACCGGGTGCTGCGCGAGCAGATCACCGGCAACCGGGTCATCCGCGCCTTCGTGCGCGACGACTTCGAGAAGGACCGGTTCGGCCGGGCCAACTGGGATCTGACGGAGACGTCACTGGCCACCGGCCGGATCATGGCGCTGATGTTCCCGTTCGTCATGACGATCGTGAACGTCGCGTCCATCGCCGTCGTCTGGTTCGGTGCGCACCGGATCAACAGCGGCGGCATGCAGATCGGTGACCTGACCGCGTTCCTCGCGTATCTGATGCAGATCGTGATGAGCGTGATGATGGCCACCTTCATGTTCATGCAGGTGCCGCGCGCCGAGGTGTGCGCCGAGCGCATCCAGGAGGTCCTCGCGACCGAGTCGAGCGTCGTGCCGCCGGCCCCCGAGGCCTCCGTACGGGAACTGCGGCGGCGCGGGCACCTGGAGATCCGGGGCGCCGACTTCGGCTACCCGGGTGCCGAGGAGCCCGTCCTGCGCGGCGTCGACCTGATCGCGCTGCCCGGCGAGACCACGGCGGTCATCGGCTCGACCGGCAGCGGCAAGTCCACGCTGCTCGGACTCGTACCGCGGCTGTACGACACCACGGCGGGCGTCGTCTACGTCGACGGCGAGGACGTCCGCGGGATCGACCCGACCCTGATGGCGAAGACCGTCGGACTCGTACCGCAGAAGCCGTACCTCTTCTCGGGGACCGTGGCCTCGAACCTGCGGTACGGGCGTCCCGACGCGAGCGACGAGGAGCTGTGGCACGCGCTGGAGGTGGCGCAGGCGAAGGACTTCGTCAGCAAGCTGGAGGGCGGCCTGGAAGCGCCGATCACGCAGGGCGGCACCAACGTCTCCGGTGGTCAGCGCCAGCGGCTCGCCATCGCGCGCACGCTCGTCCAGCGTCCTGAGATCTATCTCTTCGACGACTCGTTCTCCGCGCTCGACTACGCCACCGACGCGGCGCTGCGCCGTGCGCTCGGCGCCGAGACGGCCGAGTCGACCGTGGTGATCGTGGCCCAGCGGGTCGCGACCATCCGCGACGCCGACCGGATCATCGTGCTCGACGAGGGCCGGGTGGTCGGCACCGGGCGGCATCACGAGCTGATGGCCGAAAACGAGACGTACCGGGAGATCGTCCTGTCCCAGCTGACGGAAGCGGAGGCCGCCTGATGAGTGGGCCGATGGCGGCGCGGATGGCGGCCGGTGGGCCCGGTTCGCGCTCGATGGACTTCAAGGGGTCGGGCAAGCGACTCCTGAAGCGGCTCGCGGCGCATCGCGCGTCGGTGGTCGGTGTGCTGGTCGCGGTGGTGATCAGCGTGGGGCTCTCGGTCGTCGGGCCGAAGATCCTCGGGCACGCCACCGACCTGCTGTTCGGCGGGATCGTCGGCGGGCAGATGCCGGCCGGGCAGACCAAGGAGCAGGTCATCGAGGGCCTGCGGGCCAAGGGTGACGGCGGCATGGCCGACATGCTCGGCGGCGTCGACTTCACACCCGGGCAGGGCGTGGACTTCGGGGCGATCGGCGAGGTGCTGCTGCTCGCGCTCGCCGTGTTCGCCGTGGCGGGTGTGTCCATGATGATCGGCACGCGGCTCGCCAACCGGGCGATCAACCTGGCCGTGTCCAAGCTCCGCGGCGACATGCAGGCGAAGCTCCAGCGCCTTCCGCTGTCGTACTACGACAAGCAGAAGCGCGGCGAGGTGCTGAGCCGGGCGACGAACGACATCGACAACATCGGGCAGACGCTCCAGCAGACGATGGGGCAGATGCTCAACTCGCTGCTGACCATCGTCGGCGTCCTCGTGATGATGTTCTGGATCTCGTGGCTGCTCGCCCTGGTCGCGCTCGTGACGGTGCCGCTGTCGGTGCTCGTCGCGGCGAAGGTCGGCAAGCGCTCGCAGCCGCAGTTCGTGCAGCAGTGGAAGACCACGGGGGTGCTGAACGCGCACGTCGAGGAGATGTACACCGGCCACAACCTGGTGAAGGTGTTCGGGCGGCAGGAGGAGTCGGCCGCGCAGTTCGCCGAGCAGAACGAGGCGCTCTACCAGGCGTCGTTCAAGGCGCAGTTCAACAGCGGCATCATGCAGCCGCTGATGTTCTTCATCTCCAACCTGAACTATGTGCTGGTCGCTGTGGTCGGTGGGCTGAGGGTGGCCAGTGGGTCGCTCTCCATCGGTGACGTGCAGGCGTTCATCCAGTACTCGCGGCAGTTCTCCATGCCGCTGACGCAGGTCGCCTCGATGGCGAACCTGGTGCAGTCGGGTGTCGCGTCCGCCGAGCGGATCTTCGAACTCCTCGACGCGGAGGAGCAGTCGGCGGATCCGGTGCCGGGCGCGAAGCCGGAGAACCTGCGCGGGCACGTCGAGTTCGAGCACGTCGCCTTCCGCTACGAGAAGGACAAGCCGCTCATCGAGGACCTGTCGCTGACGGCGGACCCCGGGCACACCGTCGCGATCGTCGGGCCGACGGGCGCGGGCAAGACCACGCTGGTCAACCTGCTGCTGCGGTTCTACGACGTCACCGGCGGGCGGATCACGCTCGACGGGGTCGACATCGCCACGATGTCGCGCGACGAGCTGCGGGCCGGGATCGGCATGGTGCTCCAGGACACCTGGCTGTTCGGCGGGACCATCGCGGAGAACATCGCCTACGGCGCGGCGAAGGACGTGTCGCGGGAGGAGATCGAGCAGGCGGCGCGGGCCGCGCATGCGGATCGCTTCATCCGTACGCTGCCCGACGGGTACGACACGGTGATCGATGACGAGGGGACCGGGGTGAGCGCCGGTGAGAAGCAGCTCATCACCATCGCCCGGGCCTTCTTGTCGGATCCCGTGATTCTCGTGCTTGACGAGGCGACCAGTTCCGTGGATACGCGGACCGAGGTTCTCATTCAGAAGGCCATGGCCCGGCTCGCCGCCGGGCGGACGTCGTTCGTCATCGCGCACCGTCTGTCGACGATCCGCGATGCCGACACGATTCTGGTCATGGAGGACGGGGCGATCGTGGAGCAGGGCTCGCACGACGCGCTCGTCTCCGCCGGTGGGGCGTATCAGCGGCTGTACGAGGCCCAGTTCGCTCAGGCTGTCGCCGAGGTCGACTAGGCGCCGTCGGGCGTGGGGTTCTGTTGTCGGGTGCCGGTCGTATGTGGCTGGTCGCGCAGTTCCCCGCGCCCCTCACGGGGCTTCAGTCCAGGTAGCCCCGCAGTTGGTCCGCGAAAGCGTGGTCCCTGAGTTTGTTCAGGGTTTTGGACTCGATCTGGCGGATGCGTTCGCGGGTCACTCCGAAGATGCGGCCGATCTCCTCCAGCGTGCGGGGGCGGCCGTCGGCGAGGCCGTAGCGGAGCTGGACGACCTTGCGTTCGCGTTCGCCGAGGGTCGAGAGGACCGCCTCCAGGTGTTCCCTGAGCAGCAGGAACGCCGCCGATTCGACCGGGCTCGTCGCGTCGCCGTCCTCGATGAGGTCGCCGAGTGCCACGTCGTCCTCCTCGCCCACGGGGGCGTGCAGGGAGACGGGTTCCTGGGCCAGGCGCAGGACTTCGCTGACGCGCTCGTGCGGGAGGTCGAGGTGGGCGGCGACCTCTTCCGGGGTGGGTTCGTAGCCGCGCTCCTGGAGCATGCGGCGCTGGACGCGGACGACGCGGTTGATGAGCTCGACGACGTGGACCGGGACGCGGATGGTGCGGGCCTGGTCGGCGAGGGCGCGGCTCATGGCCTGGCGGATCCACCAGGTCGCGTACGTCGAGAACTTGTAGCCGCGGGCGTAGTCGAACTTCTCGACGGCGCGGATCAGGCCGAGGTTTCCCTCCTGGACCAGGTCGAGCATGGTCAGGCCGCGGCCCACGTACCGCTTGGCCACGGAGACCACGAGGCGCAGGTTCGCCTCGATGAGGCGGCGCTTGGCCATCCGGCCCATGACGACCAGTTTGTCGAGGTCGAGGGCGAGTTGGGAGTCCAGGTCGGGGGTGCTGGCGAGCTTCTCCTCGGCGAACAGGCCCGCTTCGACGCTCCGTGCGAGCTCCACCTCGTCCGCGGCGGTGAGCAGCGGGATGCGGCCGATCTCGCGCAGGTACTGGCGGAACAGGTCGGACGAGGGGCCGCTGGTGTCGGCGCGGGCGCCGCGGACCGGTTCGGGGGGCTCGACGGGCTCGCTGTGTTCCGGGGCCGGCGGCTCGTCCGGCGCTTCGGGCTCGGCGGCCTCCGCCTCCGGGTGGTGGGTGGCACGGCTCTGGGGCGGAACCGTGGTGAGGACGTCGCTGTCCGCCGCGGCTTCGGGATCGGCGAGGGCCTGCGCTGTGCTGTCGCTCTGACTGAGGGTCTGGGTCTGCACGGGGGCGACCTCCAAGGTGATCGCTTCTGAGGCGTGCGGCCGGGGGGCGTCAGCGGCGGCCTCGCCGCTGTCCGTCCCGTACACGATGAGCGGAACCGCGGGGGTGTCGGACCCGTTGTCCGGGCTCCGGCCGCGCTCCGAGGACTCAGGCACCGCAACCCAGTGTGGAGTACGACACAGTGCCGCCACGAGGGGCGTGCGTTGACTTTTTGAGTCCGGTGCGTGACCGCGCGGTTACCGTGATGTACGAGTGCCCGCCCTGCCCCGACCGATACGGATACAAACAGCGCGTGAATGTGCGGTCGGGCGCGCGCGGCCCTCTAGAGCGCTTCCGCGCCCCGCTCGCGCAGGGCCTGACCGTACTGCTGGAGGACCCACAACTCGTTCTGCACGGCTGCCAGTTGGGCCGGGTCGCCGCCGGAGCCGAGGCGGGTCAACGTGCCCTGGACGTCGCGGATGCGGCGGTCGACGGCGCGCCGGCGGACCCAGACGAGCTGCTCCCCCGCGTACGCCTCGTCGACGGTCTTGCGGTGGATGGCCTCGACGGCGAGCTCGGTGACCATGGCGCGCACCGCGTCGTCGGGTGCCGCGTCACGGACCCTGACCAGGTACTCGTGCGGGTCCTGGATGCCCTGCTCGGCGCCGCCCGCCTCCAGGATCGCCAGGCGTACGGCGGCGTAGGGCGCGGCCGTGAACTCGTCGATCCCGTACGCGTCGAACGCCGGGGAGACCAGGTGCGGGTGCTGGAGGGCGAGCTTGAGGAGCTCGCGCTCGGTCGCGTAGACCGGATTGCGCAGGGTGAGGGCGGGGCCGCCGAACGCGGGGCCTGTGGCGGCCTCCACCGGGGCCTGGCCGCGCGCGGGCGCCGGACCCTTGCCGCCGCGGTCGCGCGCCCAACGGGCCAGCTGCGCCACCCGCTTGACGACGAACTGGGTGTCGAGGATGCCGAGCATGCCCGCGAGCTGGACGGCGACCTCGTGCTGGGACGCGCTGTTCTTGATCCGGGCGACGACGGGCGCCGCCTCGTCGAGCGCGGCGGCGCGGCCCGCCGGGGTTTCGAGGTCGTAGCGGGAGACGATCTGGCGCAGCGCGAACTCGAAGAGCGGGGTGCGGGGTTCGACCAGGTCGGCGACCGCCTCGTCACCCTTGGCCAGGCGCAGGTCGCACGGGTCCATGTTGTCCGGCGCGATGGCGATGTACGTCTCGGCGGCGAACTTCTGGTCGTCCTCGAAGGCGCGCAGGGCGGCCTTCTGGCCGGCCGCGTCGCCGTCGAACGTGAAGATGACGCGCGCGCTGCCGTTGTCCATCAGGAGGCGGCGGAGGATCTTGATGTGGTCGGTGCCGAACGCGGTGCCGCAGGTCGCGATGGCGGTGGTGACGCCGGCGAGGTGGCAGGCCATGACATCGGTGTAGCCCTCGACGACGACGGCGCGGGAGGACTTGGCGATGTCCTTCTTCGCGAGGTCGATGCCGTAGAGGACCTGGGACTTCTTGTAGATCGGGGTCTCTGGCGTGTTCAGGTACTTCGGGCCGTTGTCGTCGTCGCGCAGGCGCCGGGCGCCGAAGCCGACGACCTCGCCGCCGATGTCGCGGATCGGCCACATGAGGCGGCCGCGGAACCGGTCGATGGGTCCGCGGCGGCCTTCCTGGGAGAGCCCGGAGAGGGTCAGCTCCTTGTCGCTGAAGCCCTTGCCGCGCAGGTAGCGGGTCAGGTGGTCCCAGCCCGCCGGGCTGTAGCCGACGCCGAAGTGGGCGGCGGCCGCCTGGTCGAAGCCGCGCTCGGCGAGGAACTTGCGGCCGATCTCGGCTTCCGGGGACTCCAGCTGATCCACGTAGAACTGCGCGGCGACCTTGTGCGCCTCGACGAGACGGATCCGCTCGCCGCGCTGGTGCTGCGGGTTGTACCCGCCCTCCTCGTAGCGGAGCGTGATGCCGGCCTGGCCGGCGAGGCGCTCCACCGCCTCGGAGAACGTGAGGTGGTCGACCTTCATCACGAACGTGATGGTGTCGCCGCCCTCCTGGCAGCCGAAGCAGTGGAAGAACCCCTTGCTCGGGCTGACCTGGAAGGACGGGGACTTCTCGTCGTGGAACGGGCACAGGCCCTTCAGGTTCCCGCC
Organism: Streptomyces sp. NPDC052225; assembly: GCF_040679615.1. Classification (NCBI taxonomy): domain Bacteria; kingdom Bacillati; phylum Actinomycetota; class Actinomycetes; order Kitasatosporales; family Streptomycetaceae; genus Streptomyces; species Streptomyces sp. NPDC052225. The sequence continues at coordinate 218,721 of NZ_JBFAVD010000012.1, forward strand.
GCCCGCGTTGCGCAGTTGCAGGTACTCGGACACCACGGCGTCGATCGGGACCGCGTCCCGAACCGCCTTCACGTCCTCGTCATTGATCCTGCCTGCCACGCGGCAAGTCTACGGTCCCGCACCGACACTCCCGTTACTCCTCCAGAAGATCACTCAGCGGGACGCTCGGGTCGGACAGGCGCTCGGCGCCGGGCCGCACGCCGGAGCGGATCAGCTTCTGGATGGGCTCAGTGACGTCCCACACATTCACGTTCATCCCCGCGAGGACCTGGCCGTCCTTGAGCCAGAAGGCGATGAACTCGCGCTTGCCGGCGTCGCCGCGGAGCACGACCTGGTCGTAACTGCCCGGGGGCGCCCAGCCCGAGTACTCCAGGCCCAGGTCGTACTGGTCGGAGAAGAAGTAGGGCACGCGGTCGTACGTGATGTCCTTGCCGAGCATGGCGCGGGCGGCGGCCGGGCCGCCGTTCAGGGCGTTGGCCCAGTGCTCGACGCGCAGCCGGGCGGAGAACAGCGGGTGCTGGAGCGCGGCCACGTCGCCTGCCGCGTAGATGTCGGGGTCGGAGGTGCGCAGCTGCTGGTCGACGGCGATGCCGCCGCCGTGCTGCCGGTCGACCAGGGTCAGGCCCGCGGCCTCGGCGAGTGCGGTGCGCGGGGCAGCGCCGATCGCGGCGAGCACGTCGTGCGCGGGGTGCTCCTCGCCGTCGTCGGTCTGTGCGGCGAGCACCATGCCGTCCTGGCCGACGATGCCGGTGAGCTTCGCGCCGAAGTGGAAGCGGACGCCGTGGTCGCTGTGCAGCTCGGCGAAGATCTGGCCGACCTCGGGGCCGAGCACGGCGTGCAGCGGGGTGGGCTCCGGCTCGACGACGGTGACCTCGGCGCCGTACTCGCGGGCCGCGGCGGCGACCTCCAGGCCGATCCAGCCGGCGCCGGCGATCACCAGGTGTCCGTTGTCCCGGCCGAGGGCGGCCAGCACGTTCTTCAGCCGCTCGGCGTGGGCGAGGCGGCGCAGGTGGTGGACGCCGGCCAGGTGGGTGCCGGGGATGTCCATGCGGCGCGGCTCGGCGCCGGTGGCGAGCAGCAGCTTGTCGTAGCGGATGACGGTGGCGTCGCCGAGGCGCACCGTCCTCGCGTCCCGGTCGATGCCGGTGACCGTCTGGCCCAGGTGCAGCTCGATGTCGTTGCTCGCGTACCAGGCGGGCTCATGGACGAAGACGCTGTCCCGCTCCTCCTTGCCCTGGAGGTAGCCCTTGGACAGGGGTGGACGTTCGTAGGGGTGGTCCCGTTCGTCGCCGATGAGGATGACCCGCCCGGTGAAACCCTCCGAGCGGAGCGTCTCGGCGGCCTTCGCGCCGGCGAGCCCTCCTCCGACGATGACGAACGTCTGGTCCGCGTCGACCACTTGATGCCTCCTCGTTGCCATGCCGTCATATGCGAGCGTCCCGCACGGAGCGTGATGCGGGAAGGGGGCGTGGCCCGAACAGACCATCTTTTCGTCACGCCCAGTGGTCGTGGGGCGCGGAGGGTGGGGTTCCGTGGAAGGGCGGCGCGCGGCCGGGTCCGGGGCGGCGGTGAACGTCGTCCCGGCCCCGGCCGGTGCCCTCCCCCGTGTTCCCCCTGTCCCAACCGTGCGGTACGAGGCGGAAGTTGCGGGGTATTTCGTTCACAACGCAAACAGCTTGGGGGACCCTGGGCGCATGCTGCGTATCGCGTTCACGGCGGAGGATCTGGGGCGGCTGCGGGTCGCGCCGGACGCCGATCCGCTGTGGGAGATCGTGCTGAGCCTGCATCTGCTCCAGAACCGGCAGGCGGCGGTGGTGTTCGATCCGTGGCGGCGCGAAGTGCGGGCGGGGCTGGCGCGGGCGGGGCTGACGGGGACGGCCGCCGCGCTGACGCGGTTGTCGCCGTGGGCTGCCTACTTTCCGGACTTTCTGACGCCGGGGGCGGGCGGCGGCCTCGAAGCGGGCATCGCGACCGTGCTGAGCACACCGCGGCGGCGGCTCACGGCCGAGCTGTCCGAGGTGTTCGCGAGAGGACCGGTGCCGGACGGGGCGCGGCGCCTCGCCGAGGGTGACGTGGAGGCGCTGCGCCGGCTCGGGGAGGCGCTGCGCGCGTACTACGCGGTGGCGGTGGAGCCGTATCTGCCCGCGGTGCGGGGTGCGGTCGCGGACGACCGGGCGGTGCGGGCACGGGCCGCGCTCGGCAGCGGCGGGGACGGGCTGCTCGCGAGCTACGGCCCCGCGCTGTCGCGGGAGGAGTCGTCGCTGGTGGCGGAGTATCCGGTGGAGCGTGAACTGCCGCTGCACGGGCGCCCGTTGACGCTCGTGCCGTCCTTCTTCTGCGTGGTGACGCCGGTGGCCCTCGCCGACGACTCGCTGGATCCGGTCCTGGTGCATCCTCTGGGGCCCGCGCCCGGCTGGCTGGCCCGCGCGCGGCACGCGCGGTCCACGCCGCCGCCGGTCGCCCAGCTGATCGGTCCGACCCGGGCGCAGATCCTGGACGCCCTCGAACAGCCGCGGACGACCGGTCAGTTGGCGGAGCTGCTGCGGCTCACGGCGTCCACCGCGAGCCGCCACGCGACGGTGCTGCGCGAGGCGGGCCTGGTCGCCTCGGTGCGGCGCGGCAACAGCGTGCTGCACCGGCGCACCGGGCTGGGCGACGCGCTCATGGACGGTCGGCTGTGAGCCGGGCGTGCAGGGAGCGGGCCGAGGCGTCGGTGAGGGAGGCGATCTGGTCGACGATGACGCGCTTTCTCGTACGGTCGTCGGGCGCGTCGTCGAACAGGGCGCGGAACTGGGGGTCCAGGCCGCCCGGGGCGCGGGCCGTGAGGGCCTCGGCCAGCTCGGCCACGACGATGCGCTGGTCGGCGCGGAGCCGCTCCTGCTGGGGGCGCTGCATCACGTACCGGTCGGCGACGGCCTTGAGGACCGCGCACTCGTACCGGGCGGCGCGCGGGACGACGAGCTCCGCGCCGTAGCGGGTCAGGCGGCCCGTGCCGTACCGCTCCCGCGTCGCGGTCTCGGCGGCGAGGCAGAAGCGGCCGATGAGCTGGCTGGTGGCGTCCTTGAGGCGGGCCTGGGCGACCGCCGTGCCGTCGTAGCCGTGCGGCCACCACTCCTGGTCGAGGAGGCGGTCGAGGGCCGCGGACAGTTCGGCGGGGTCGGTGTCGTGCGACACATAGCGTCCGATGGCGACGGCGAAGATCTCGGCGCGCTCGGGCTCGGCGTGCAGCACGTTCGGATCCAGGTGGCCCGCGTGCAGGCCGTCCTCCAGGTCGTGCACGGAGTAGGCGACGTCGTCCGACCAGTCCATGACCTGCGCCTCGAAGCAGGTGCGGCGGCCGGGCGCCTCCTTCCTGATCCAGTCGAAGACGGGGCGGTCGTCCTCGTAGACCCCGAACTTCGGGGAGTGCGGATCGGTGGGGTGCTCGCCGCGCGGCCACGGGTACTTGGTCGCGGCGTCGAGCGCGGCCCGCGTCAGGTTCAGCCCCACGCTGACGAGCTCGCCGGACTCCTCGGAGCGCACGAAACGCTTGGGCTCGATGCGGGTGAGGAGCCTCAGCGACTGCGCGTTCCCCTCGAACCCCCCGCAGTCCTGGGCCACTTCGTTGAGCGCCTGCTCGCCGTTGTGGCCGAAGGGCGGGTGGCCCATGTCGTGCGAGAGGCAGGCCGTCTCGACCAGGTCCGGGTCGCAGCCGAGCGCGGCGCCGAGCTCTCGGCCGACCTGGGCGCACTCCAGGGAGTGGGTGAGACGGGTGCGGGGGCTCGCGTCCCAGTGTCTGCTGCGCGTGCCGGGCGTGACGACCTGCGTCTTGCCCGCGAGTCTGCGCAGCGCCGACGAGTGCAGGACGCGGGCGCGGTCGCGCTGGAACGCGGTGCGGCCCGGGCGCTTGTCGGGCTCGGGGGCCCAGCGCTCCACCGCGCCGTCGTCGTACGCGGTCGCGCCTTCGTAGATGTTGCTGCCGTCCATGTACTGACAGTACGGGCACGCACTGACAATGAGGACGGGGCCGTTGGGGTCAGGCGGACGCCAGATGCCGTGGGGCGCTCTCGGGAGCGGCCGCCGTCGCGGTGTCGTAGCGGTGCAGGACGAGCCGCGCGAGGGCCGGGTGGGTGCCGAGCGGGGCGGCGACGATGCCCGGGGCGGCTTCGGCCGACTCGGTGGCGAAACGGCCCGGCGCCGTGAAGTACGAGGCGAGCGCGGTGCGGTGACGGCCGCGGGCGGCGAGCGCGCGGACCGCGGTGGCGACGTCGGGGGACGCGGCGGAGGCGTACGCGGGCACGACCGGGACGCCGAGGCGCCGCGCGAGCAGGGCGGCGGTGCGGTGGGTGTCGACGGCGGCCTCGGGGTCGCGCGACCCGGCGGCGGCGAGGACGACGCCGGAGCGGCGGCGGGCCCGCTCGGACAGGTGCGCGGGCCAGCCCGCCTCGGTGAGTCGGTCGTGCAGCGCGTCGACGAGCAGGGGGTGCGGGCCGAGCGGGCCGGCGACGCGGGTGAGCAGGTGGCCGGCGGCGGCCGCGGCCCGCGGGATGTCCTGCTTGACGTGGTGACCGCGGGACAGCAGCAGCGGTACGAGGACGGCGCGGCCCGCGGGGAGATCGGCGAGGGTGTCGCTCAGCAGGGGCTCGTTCAGCTCGATGTGGCCGAGGCGGACGGTCAGGCCGGGGCGCTGCTCGCGTATCCGCTCGATGAGCGCGGTGACCGTGGCGAGCGCGAGCGGGTTGCGGCTGCCGTGCGCCACGAGGACCAGGGCGGGCGGGCGCGGGTGGCTCCGCCGGGAGCGCAGGGACATGTGGCTGAGCTGGTCGCCGAGCTGGGTGCTGATCATGCTGAGGATTCCCGCCGTGCTGTCTAGATGGGCCGTCCGGTGGTCTGTGGTGCTGGTGTGGCTCCTGGTCGTGCCGTTGTGGTTCGTCGTGCGGTGCTGGGTGGTGCCGTACGACTCGTCCGTCATGGAGCGATCCTGCCGGGCGGTGGTTGCCGGGCTGTTGCGGGGTGGTGACGGGTCGGGTTGCGCGGGGTTCACTGCCGGGGCGGGCGGGAGGTGAGCGCGGGGTGGGTGAACCGTCCGGGGCCGCCCGGCGTCTCCATGGACGTCGTCTGCCCCGGGGGTTCTCCATGCGTCTGTCCGTGTCCGCCCTGTCGCGCATCCGTGTGCCCCGTACGCGCACGGGGCAGCGGCGGGCCGTGCAGGCCGTGATGGGGCTGTGCGTGCTGGCGCTGCTGCCGGCGACGTGGCTGTTCGCGTCGACCGGGGACCGGCTGCGGTCGGTCGCGGACGTGCCGCGGACGGATGTCGCCGTGGTGTTCGGCGCGGGGCTGTGGGACGGGGAGCCTTCGCCGTACCTGGCCCATCGGCTCGACGCCGCGGCCGAGCTGTACCGGGCCGGGCGGATCCGGGTCGTCCTCGTCACCGGGGACAACAGCCGCACGGAGTACGACGAGCCGAGCGCGATGCGGGCGTATCTGGCGCGGCACGGGGTGCCGAAGCGGGCCGTGGTGAACGACTACGCCGGGTTCGACACCTGGGACTCGTGCGTCCGCGCCAAGAAGATCTTCGGGGTGGACCGGGCCGTGCTGATCAGTCAGGGGTTCCACATCCGGCGGGCGGTGGCTCTGTGCGAGGCGGCGGGAGTGGCGTCGTACGGGGTCGGGGTCGAGGAGCCGCACGATGTGACGTGGTACGGGGGTGGGGCTCGGGAGGTTTTCGCCGCGGGGAAGGCGGCGCTGGATGCGGTGGTCCGGCCCGCGCCGCGATTTCTCGGGGAGCGGGAGGATGGGGTCGGGCGGGCTTTGGGTGCGGGGCGGTGAATTCTGGGTGCGTTGTCGGGTGCGGGTGAGTGGGGGCTGGTCGCGCAGTTCCCCGCGCCCCTGAAATGCCTGCGCTTCGCGCGCATTTCCCCGACGAAGGCCAGGCGGCGAAGCCGCCGGCCTTCACGGGAGGCTGCGCGCAGCGCATGCCTCAGGGGCGCGGGGAACTGCGCGACCAGCCACGACGAAAGCCGCACCCGGCAACGGACCTCACGCCGCCCCCAACCCCGCCGGGAGGCCCCCGTACCGGTGGTGTAACCGGGCGCGCCCCGAGCCGCAACACAGCCCGCGCACGCTCGACGGCATGCACTCCACGGCGACTCCCACCCACTGCCCGTACTGCGCTCTGCAGTGCGGGATGAACGTACGGCCCGGGGACGGGGGCGAGGTCCCCGTCGTCGAGGGGCGCGCGGAGTTCCCGGTCAACCGGGGCGCGCTGTGCGGCAAGGGGCAGAGCGCCGGTGCCGTGCTCTCCTCCCGGGTGCGGCTGACCGCGCCGCTGGTCCGCGGCTCCGTCACGGGGCAGCTCGAACCGGCCACCTGGGAGGCGGCCCTCGACGCGGTCGCCGAGGGCCTGGCCCGCACGCGGACGGCGCATGGCCCGGACGCGTGCGGGGTCTTCGGCGGCGGCGGCCTCACGAACGAGAAGGCGTACGCGCTGGGGAAGTTCGCGCGGATCGCCATGGGGACCTCGCAGATCGACTACAACGGGCGTTTCTGCATGTCGTCGGCGGCCGCCGCGAACCAGAAGGCGTTCGGCCTCGACCGCGGTCTGCCGTTCCCGCTGGAGGACATCCCGCAGACCGACTGCGTCATCCTGGTCGGGTCGAACCTGGCCGAGACGATGCCGCCGGCCCTGCGCTATCTCACCGAACTCAAGGCGCGCGACGGCAAGCTGATCGTCATCGACCCGCGCCGCACCCGCACCGCCGACCAGGCCGATCTGCATCTGGCCCCGCGCCCGGGCACCGACCTGGCGCTCGCGCTCGGCATGCTGCACCTGGTCGTCGCGGAGGGCCGGGTCGACGAGGCGTACGTCCGGGAGCGGACGAGCGGGTGGGAGGAGACGCGGGCGGCCGCGATGGCCCACTGGCCGGAGTACGTGGAGCGGGTCACCGGGGTGCCGCTGCCTCAACTCCGCGCCGCTGTGCGGATGTTCGCGGATGCCGAGCACGCCATGATCCTCACCGCGCGCGGCCCCGAGCAGCAGTCCAAGGGCACGGACACGGTCGGCGCGTGGATCAATCTGGCGCTCGCCACCGGCCGTCCGGGCCGCCCGCTGTCCGGCTACGGCTGCCTCACCGGCCAGGGCAACGGACAGGGCGGGCGCGAACACGGCCAGAAGGCCGACCAGTTGCCCGGCTACCGCAAGCTGACCGACCCGGCGGCCCGCGCCCATGTCGCCGAGGTCTGGGGCGTGGACCCCGACTCGCTGCCCGGCCCCGGCCGTTCGGCGTACGAGCTGCTCGACGCCCTCGGCCAGGACGTGAAGGCGCTGCTCCTGATGGGGTCGAACCCGGTCGTGTCGGCCCCTCGCGCCGCCCACATCGAGGACCGGATCCGCTCCCTCGACTTCCTGGCCGTGGCCGATGTCGTCCTGTCCGAGACGGCCGAACTCGCCGACGTGGTCCTGCCGGTGACGCAGTGGGCCGAGGAGACGGGAACGACCACCAATCTGGAAGGGCGCGTTCTGCTGCGCCGCCGGGCGCTCACCCCGCCCGACGGCGTCCGCACCGATCTCCAGGTGATGCACGAGCTGGCGGCCCGGCTGTCCGACGACGGCCTGGAGAAGAAGTTCCCGACGGACCCGGCGGAGGTCTTCGACGAACTGCGGCGCGCGTCCGCGGGCGGCCCCGCCGACTACTCGGGCATCACGTACGAGCGTCTCGCGGACGGCGACGGCGTCTTCTGGCCGTGCCCGGCAGAAACCGGTGAGACCAGGGAGACCGGCAAGACCGGGGAGGCCGGGGACGCCGACAAGACCGGGGAGGCCGGGGACGCCGGCGAGGGCACCCCCCGCCTCTTCCTCGACCGGTTCGCGACCCCCGACGGCCGGGCCCGCTTCGTGCCCGTGTCGCACCGTCCCGCCGCCGAGGAGCCGGACGCGGAGTACCCGGTCCACCTGACCACGGGCCGGGTCGTCGCCCAGTACCAGTCCGGTGCGCAGACGCGCCGGGTGCCCGAGCTGAACAAGGCGGCCCCGGGTCCGTTCGTGGAGCTGCACCCGCGCCTCGCGACCCGCCTCGGGATCGCCGAGGGCGACGACGTGGCGGTGGTGTCACGACGCGGGCGCGCGGTGGCCCCGGCACGCCTCACCACGACGATCCGCCCGGACACGGTCTTCATGCCGTTCCACTGGCCGGGCGCGGGGCGCGCCAACACGCTGACGAACCCGGCGCTCGACCCGACGTCGCGGATGCCGGAGTTCAAGGTGTGCGCGGTGCGTCTGGAGCGGTCCGCCTGACGAACCGGACGTCGGACTGGAACAGATGGTGGTCCGAGTACGCGCTCGGGTGCACCCGCACCTGGCCGTCGAGGGCGGTGGCGCCGCGCAGGAAGACGTAGTCGAACTTGCTCTGCCAGTCGGTGGTCGGCTCGCAGACCCCGCCGGCCGCGTCCCGGCAGCCGGGGTCCGACTCCGTCGCCAGGGCCTGGACGGGGGCGAGTTCGGGGGCGTACGGCATGGCGTTGAAGTCGCCGATGACGATGGCGCGGTCGTGCCGGGCGATCTCCTTGGCGAGTACGCGGGCCTGGGCGGCCCTGACCGGCTCCTGGCGCCGTTCCGCGAAGTGGGTGTTGATGACGCGGACGGTCCGTCCCGCCACGGTGGTGGTGACGGACAGGTAGCCGCGGTCCTCGGAACCGCCGTCGGGGTACTCGGCGTTGACGCGGTCGGTCATGGGCGCCGCCGAGAGGATCGCCTGCCCGTAGCCGCCCGGCTTCCACGGCAGTCCGCCGCAGCGCCCCCAACTGTGCAGCACGGACCCGTACGTGACGTGGTACCTGAGGCCGTAGAGACCTTGGAGCAGACCCCGGATCTCCTCGACGTCGCGTACGCACGCCTCCTGGAGGCCGATGACCTGGGGCGCGTACGTGGCGATCTCGGCGGCCCTGCCGAGGTTCTGGCCGCTCTTGCCGCAGGGATTGCAGATGTTCCACGTCATGACCCGGTTCGGCACGATGTCCTTGGCGGCGTCGACCGGCAGCGGCCGGGCGACGAGGGCGCCGCTGGGCGCGCTCGGGCCGAGGAACGCCAGGCAGAGCACGGCCACGACGCCCGCGAGCAGGGACCGGCGCGGGGTCACGTGGCCGATGTCTCCTCGCGCACCCACGCCAGGTATCCGGGTCCGCCGCGCACCACCGGCAGGGCGATGATCTCCGGCGTCTCGTAGTCGTGGTGCTCCGTCAGCCAGCGCTCCAGTTCGTCGTAGCGGGCCTCGCTGGTCTTGAGGAGCACCTGCCACTCCTCCCCCGTCTCGACGGTCCCCTCCCACCGGTACGTCGACGTGACCGGTGCGCCGACCTGGACGCAGGCGGCGAGCCGGGCCTCGACGGCGCCGCGCGCCAGGGTGTCCGCCTTCGCGCGGCTGTCGGTGGTGGTCAGGACGACGAGGACGCCCTCCGGGGACTCCTGCTGGGACTTCGGTTGCGGCTTCTCCACGCCCTCCATTGTGGCCTGCGGGGCCCTCGGGACCTTCGCCCCCGATCCGGCCGCGAAGGTCCCGACCGGTACGGCTGTTACACAACATCCGGGATGTCGTAATAGTCGCTTTCTACCGTCGACGGCATGAGCCTTCCGAACCGCCTCCTGCCGGGCGCCCTCGCGGCCGCCCTGGGCGTCGCCGCGCTCACCGGCTGCGCCCGCACCGACGGCCTCGCCGCCGGGGAGGCCGCACCCTCCGTCTCCGTACAGCCGCAGCCGCACGACGTGTGGCCCGCCTGGTCCGGTACGTCGGCGAAGGCGCCCGGCGCCGAGGCCTCCGCGCACCAGCCGCCGCCCCGGCCTTTGACCGGGCTGCCGCGGGTCGGCGGCGAAGGGCTCGCCGGCTTCGACGTGCACGCGCTGCTGCGGGCCGACCCGCGGATGGAGCCGTTCGCGGACCGCGAGGACATCGTGAAGCCGGGGATGTCCGGTGTCCGGCCGCCGATCTACCGGGACCTGACCGGAGACGGCCGTTCCGAGCTGCTCGTCGCGGTCGACACGGAGACCGGGCGCACGGTGCTGACCGTGTACCGGGAGCACGAGGGGCGGGTGTACCCGGTGCTGTTCACGGCGGGCAAGCGGGTCGCCGTGGAGACCATCGGCACGGATCTGCTGCTGCGCAGCTCCTGCGCGGACGGCGGGGAGCAGGCGGTGCGCTTCCACTGGGACGGCGTGCGGATGTCGACCGTCAGCGACGTCAAGAACTACGCTCACAGCGGCTTGAGCGACTCCGGGAAGAGCCCCGCGTCATGAGCCGCGGTCTCGGCCTGCGCTGGAAGATCGCCGTCCTGGTGGCGCTGGGCTGCGCGCTGGTGGCGGTGGCCATCGGGCTCCTGGTGCACCACGCCCGGCTCGACCAGGTGTCGGCGAACGCCCGCGAGGGAGCCACCGCCCAGCTCGTCCGCGTACGGCAGCTGTACGAGCTGACCGGTCAGGTCGACCGGACGAGCAGGACCGACGGCACCGACGCCGCCCTCGACGCGCCCGGTCTGCCCGGGCCGCTGCGGCAGGCGGCGCTCGACGGCCGCCGCACGACCTGGCTCGACCTGTCGTCCGGGCATCCGGCGGTGTGGGCGGCGCGCCCGGTCGGCGACCGGGTCCTCTCGGTGCGCGAGCCGCTGGACGAGGCGGCGGCGGAGATGGCCGAATTCGACCGGCAGCTCGTCCTCTTCGGCGTGGTCGTGGTGGCGCTGGCCGCGCTCAGCGGGGCGGCGCTCGCGTCCCGGCTCAGCCGTGAGCTGCGGTCGGCGGCGGCGACCGCGCGGCGCATCAGCCAGGGCGACCTCGATGCGCGGATCGGGCACCGGCGGCCCGCGCGCAGCCGTGACGAGGTGGCCGAACTGGCGTGTGCCGTCGACACGATGGCGTCGTCGTTGCAGCAGCGGATCGAGGCCGAGCAGCGGTTCACGGCCGACGTGGCGCACGAGCTGCGCACGCCGCTGACCGGCCTGCACACGGCGGCCGAACTGCTCCCGCAGGGCCGCCCCGCGGAGCTCGTACGGGACCGGGTGGGCGCCCTGCGGACGCTGACCGAGGACCTCCTGGAGGTGGCCCGGCTCGACGCGCACGCCGAGGAACCCGACCTGGACGCGCACCCGCTGGGCGAGCTCGTGGAGCGGGCGGTGCGGCGGATCGGCCCGGTGGACGCGGTGCGCTGCGACCCGGCGGCGGCCGCGACGCTGGTACGCACCGACGCGCGCCGCCTCGAACGGATCCTGGCCAACCTGGTGACCAACGCCCGGCGGCACGGCACGGCCCCGGTCGAGGTGACGGTCACCGGCACGACGGTCTCCGTACGGGACCACGGCCCCGGCTTCCCCGAACAGCTCCTGCGCTGCGGCCCCCGCCGCTTCCAGACCGGCGCGTCCGAACGCGGCCAGGGCACGGGCCTCGGCCTGACCATCGCCCTGGGCCAGGCCCAGGCGATCGGGGCGAGGGTCGCGCTGCGGAACGGGAGTGGGGGCGGGGCGGTGGCGTCGGTGTGGTTGCCGCCCCTTCACGTTCGGCCCCCGGCGACCGCGTCCGGGCCGCGGGGCTCCGCCCCGGACCCCGCTGCTCAATCGCCGCAGGGGCTTGAACGAGCCCCCTGACGACCCGTCGGGTCACCCAGTCGCACGCCTAGCCGCACCCCGGGACCAGTTTCCACCGACACGCCGGTGACCTGCTGAAATGTTGCCGTCGACCCGTCAGAAGGCCTACCCGGCACCCCGATCTGACGCCCCATCAGCAAGCGTGCGGCGGCGACTGGTACTTACCTCGTGCTTGGCAGGGCGCCACCCGACGCCCCACCCAGCACGCGAAGGAGCAGCACGATGCGCACAGGCCGACCGCTGATCGCCGCCGCTCTGGCCGTCGCCGCCGCAGGCATCGCGGCCGGCCCGGCGGGCGCCGCGCAGGGCGGCCTCGAGGTGTACCCGGCGACGGTCTCCCCCGGCGACACGGTGACCGTCGACACGACCGCGTGCGGCACGGACGGAACGGCGTCAGGCGACGCGACGGCGGTCGGCGCGGGCTCGTTCACGCTGGCGCCCGGCGCGGACTCGGGCGGCGCGGACGGCCGGTTCGCGGTCCCGGTGTCGGCGCAGCCGGGCACGTACGAGATCGTCGCCCGCTGCTCCGCCGGCACCGAGGTGACCGGCGATCTGATCGTGTCCCTCGCCGAGGCGGGCTCGCCGGGGGCGCAGATGCCGAAAGGCCATGTGAAGACGGGGGTCGGCGGCGCGCTCGGTCCCGACCCCGTACAGACCGCGGCGGGCGTGGCGGCTCTGGCCGTCGCCGCCGCGGGCGGTACCTGGCTCCTGCATCGCCGGGCGAGAGGCGATGGGATCTGACGGCCGTCGCGGACCCCCTCCGCGGTCCGCGCCCCCGTCCGTCCCCGGTACCGCCAGTCCCCCCTCTCCGGCCGCATCCCCTCGCGGACCGGAGAGGAAGGGGACGCAGCCGTCGAACCGTCAGGAGCCGTCATGCGCAGCCGCGCGCGCCCCGGGAACCGGGCCAACGCCGCCATAGGAGCCGTCACCGCCCTCGCCCTGCTGGCCGGGGCCTGGCTCCTGGCCAGCGGCGCGGAGGGTCATCCGCCGCCGCAGCCGTCGGCCGCACAGGCCCGCGCGGGCGGCGGCCACGACACGCGCGCGGCGCCCCCGCTCGCCCCGTCCCCGCCGGACCGCATCCGCATCCCGTCGATCCGGGTGGACGCCCCGCTGATGGGCCTGCACCTGACGCGGAGCGGCAGCCTCGACGTGCCGCCGCCGCAGAAGAAGAACCTCGCGGGCTGGTACGAGGACGGCACCACGCCCGGCGAGACGGGCACGGCGGTGGTCGCGGGCCACGTCGACAACGCGACCGGCCCCGCCGTCTTCTACGACCTCGGCGCGCTCACCCGCGGCCGGACGATCGAGATCGACCGCCGCGACGGTTCGGTCGCCGTCTTCACCGTCGATGCCGTCGAGGTCTACGAGGCGAAGAACTTCCCCGACGAGAAGGTCTACGGGGCGGCGCGCAGGCCGGAGTTGAGGGTGATCACGTGCGGGGGGCCGTACACGAGGAGCACCGGTTACCAGGGGAACGTGGTGGTGTTCGCCCACCTGACGGGAGGCCGCTGACGGCGCTCACGCCACCCACTGCTCGTACGCCATCTTCAGCACCAGCGCGCACACCACCGTCAGGAGCACGATCCGTACGAAGCCCGCGCCGCGCTTGAGGGCGGTGCGGGCGCCGACCATGCCGCCCGCGAGATTGAACACGGCCATCAGGGCGGCCAGTTGCCAGTAGACGGTGCCCTTGTACGCGAACATCGCGAGGGCGCCCGCGTTCGTGCAGCAGTTGACGATCTTGGCGGTGGCGGAGGCCGTGACCAGGTCGAGGTGGAGCAGGGCGGTCAGGGCGAGGACCAGGAACGTGCCGGTGCCGGGGCCGATCAGGCCGTCGTAGAAGCCGATGCCGAGTCCGGCGAGGCCGATCGCCGCCCACACCCGGCGCGGGGAGACCGGGACGGCCGACGGGGCCGTGCCGAAGGACGGGCGGAAGATCACGAAGGCGCCGACGCCGACGAGCACGACCATGACGATCGGCTTGAGCACGTCCGTGCTCATGCCGGCCGCGAGCAGGGCTCCGCCGGTCGAGCCGAGCAGCGCGGCCACGCCGATCCTGACCGCGAGGCGGACGTCGACCGGGGCCTTGCGGGTGTACGTGATCGCGGCGCCGGTGGTGCCGACGATGGCGACGGCCTTGTTCGTGCCGAGCGCGTAGGGGCCCGCCGCCGAGGAGTTGGGCAGGCCGAGCAGCAGCGCGGGGAGCAGGAGGAGGCCGCCGCCGCCCACCACCGCGTCGATCCAGCCCGCCGCGAGGGCGGCGAGGCAGAGGACGACGACGGTGGTCAGCGATATGTCAGGCATGATCGCGACCCTATGGACGGGGTACGTGTGCCGTCCATGAATCTGAGGAGAGTTGAGCGTCTTCTGAGCTTGCCGTCCTGGTGGGCGGGACGGCCCGGTCGGCGGGCGGCGGCGCGGCCGGGTTCACCGTCAGGGCCAGGCACGCGGCGAACAGGGCGCTGGCGGAGGCGAGCCCTGCGGTCAGCTTGCGGCGGGAGCGCGGGGTGGGGGCGTAGGCGGGGCGGGCGGGTCTGCGATGGCGGCCCGTGGTCATGTCTGGGTGCTCCCTATAAGTCAGTCAGTACGTGACAGTCAGTACGTGTCAGTAGGCGAAGGACTCCGCGTGGATGCGGTTCTCGGGGACGCCCGCGCGTGCCAGGGCCGTCGTCGCCGCCCGCGTCATGCCGGGCGGGCCACACACGTACACGTCGTGCGCGGCCAGTTCGGGGACCAGGTTGCGCAGGGACTGGGGCGCGAGCGGGTCGAACGCCGCGTCCGACGGGCCGAGCAGGTAGTGCAGGGGCGCCCGGCGGGTACGGGCGATGGCTTCCAGCTCCTCGCGCAGGACGAGCTGTTCGGCGCTGTTCGCGCGGTAGAGGAGGGTGACGTCGCCGGGGGCGCCGGGCAGCGTCTCGAAGAGGGCGCGCAGTGGGGTGATGCCGACTCCCCCGGCGAGCAGCAGCACCTTGGGGCGGGTGCGGCGGCGGGCGGTCAGCGCGCCGTACGGGCCGGTGGCGACGACGCGTACGCCCGCGCGGAGCCTGCGGACGCGGCGCGTGTGCGCGCCGACCGCCTTCACCGTGATCCGGATGTGGTCGCCGTCGACGGGCGCCGAGAGGGAGAACGGCAGCGCCGTCATCCACAGGCGGCGCGTCAGGAACCGCCAGCGGAGGAACTGGCCGGGCTCCGCTCGGAGCCGGCCGATGTCGTGGCCGCGCATGAGGACGGAGACGACGCCCGGGCCCTCGACGCGGACGTCGACGACGCGCAGGTCGTGGTGGAGCGCCTGCCGGACAGGGACGACCAGGCGGTACCAGATCAGGAGGACGGCGACCGTGGCGTGCAGCAGCGACCACAGGCCGAGGCTCAGCGGGCTGTACGCGATGTCGGGTCCGGCGAGTTGATGGGCGAAGGCCAGGGCCGCGGCCACGTACGTGAGCAGGTGCAGGCCCCGCCACGTGCCGTGCGGGATGCGGCGCCGGGCCGCGCGGGCGCTGCTCGCGCCGACCGCGACGAGGAGTACGGTGCCGGCCGCCGCCGCGGCGAGCCCCGGGTAGCCGAGCAGGTCGGTGACCGTCGTGAGGAGATCGGTGCCGGTGTGCGCGGCGTAGCCGCACAGGGCGAGCACGATGTGGGCGGCGCAGAGGGTGAGGACGTGGCGGCCGCCGCGGGCGTGGTGGCGGGCGAGGCGGTCGGCGCCGATGCCGTGTTCCACGGCGGGGACCCGTGCCATCAGGAAGAGCATGACGAGGATTCCGTACCCGGCGAGGAGGCCGGTGAGGTGGGCGCCGGTCGCGAACAGGACGTCGAGGCGGGGGGACGGGTTCGCCTGCCCGGCCCACAGGGCGGTTACGACGATGCCGCCCGCGGCGACGGCGATACGGAGGCTCTTCGGGGTCACGCCTCGTAGGCTAGGCGGGCGAATGTGCTGGTCAGCGGCGTTACGGTGATCCTTAAGGTGGGCTTGAGGGCGTCCTGAGCGGTGGTTAAGCCCCGGCGCCGAGCACGGGTTCAACGGTGGTCAGCCGTCTGCGGGTGAGTGGGGGCTGGTCGCGCAGTTCCCCGCGCCCCTGAGATGCGCACCTTCGGTGCGGCATCTCCCCGATAAAGGCTGAGCGGCG